>NZ_JBSRDC010000064.1:0-37859 GCF_055145285.1 Salinivirga sp.
ACAGCCATAATTTTAAACACCGCCCATATGTTAGAAAAACAAAAGTAGTCCCCCAATTGTAAAAAACAAAATCATAATGCACTCAATGGAAGTTATTTATGCGTTTGTGTTTTCAAGTTGGGTTAACATTATTTTTATACAATTAAGTATATTTTTTCGTTATTTACTCAATGAAGATTCAAGACATCATAATCAGTTCTTATCGGGTCAATGAGGATCAAAATCAGAAATAAATTATGAATTAAAAACACAATGAAAATGCTTGATCACCAAAAAAACATCCTACTAAATATTTATCATAATCGCCATCTTTTTATAAAAGAAATAAAAAAATCTATTCAGTGGCTTTCAGAGCAGGAAGTTAAAGATTTGGAACAATGGATGTCCAAAGAGCTGGCGCAGGTATACGATAATGAAATTCAACGCTTATTCAGGTTGGCCGTATAATTACTGCGCTACAAAGTGAAAGGTGATTTTACCACTTTGCTCACCCGCCTTGCCCCGGGTAAATATTGCATTTTGAGAAGCTTTAAGTGCGGCTTCGGTAAAACATTCATCAGAGGAAGTGCTTGCTTGTTCGTCAAGTTGGGCCCTTTTTACTAATCCATTGGGTAAAACAACGATTTTTACTGTAATACTTGCTGCGCCCTGGCAAAGGTATACCGGAACATCAATGTAACGAATTTCCCTGTCGTCTAAGTAAAAAACAATGTTGGAAGGACCTGTATAAACTTCTTTTTTGACTTTTTGAGGTTTACTTTTTTTGGGGACGGTAATTTCCGGACCCTCATCATAGGTTGGTTTATTTACAATATATTTTTCATATTCTTTTTTCCCTATAGCATTTTTTATCAGTTCCTCCCGGTACTCTTCTTCAGTTTGGTTTTGATCAGGTTGTGTCTGAGTATGGTTTTGCTCTTCCGGCTCATTGGCTTTGTTTACAGCAATATTTTCTCTTTGGTCTAAAGGCATCTCCTGTTCAAGCATCTCATTGATGGATTTGTCCAGCTCTTCCATTTTTTTTTCTTTTTTGAATGGATCCGGCGTCTCAAAATCTTGTTCATCAACCAACACTATAAATTCCTGGTGTTTTCTTTTGGCATTTATTTCAAAAACCAACAGGGTTGATAGCACTACAACGAGTGTTATAAGGGTTGCAAGAGCTGCTTTTTGGAAAAGCGTTATATCTTTACGGTTCGGTTTCATTACCGCAAAGATATATAAAGCATGTGAAAGGTGGAAGGGCTAAGCCTCGAAAGCCGATTTTGATTTTTGCAGAAACCGAATAAGTTGTGGTAGATTGGAAATCCCCTTTAGTTCTTCGTGCTGGTTTTGCAGGCTAAAATGCTCTTCCAGGTCAATGAAGAATTTGTGCCTTTCTGAGGCAAGATCAGGCGATGATAGAAACCGGAAGCCGGAAACCTCATCGTTGATTAACGCATGCTTTTCAAGTAAAGCATATAATTGGGAAATGACCTGGTTCATTGAGATAAATTTTACCTTAAGGTATGTATAAAAAGAATATTTCCAAAATTTAATTTCAATAAAAAATTATTAAGAAACAACTATTTAGAGAGAATAAATACCTGTAAACCAACAAAAAAGGCAGGTCCCAATAAGAAACCTGCCTTTTTATAAATTAAAATATTTTTTTACATCAGGAAACTTAACAATATACCAGCACCAACAGCCGAGCCAATTACACCCGATACGTTTGGTGCCATTGCATGCATCAAAAGGTGATTGCTCGGATCTTCTTTAATGCCCATATTCTGAACTACCCTTGCGCTATCGGGAACGGCTGATACGCCGGCAGCTCCAATCATAGGATTCACCGGATTGTGACTTGGTGAAAGCCAGTTCATAATTTTGGCGAAGATAAGACCTCCCATGGTAGCTATAGCAAAAGATGCAGCTCCCAGTCCAAAAATTAGAATTGAATCTTTGGTTAAGAATACATCAGCTTGTGTGGAAGCACCTACTGTTAAACCCAATAAAATTGTAATGGTATCAATTAATGCATTGCTGGCAGTTTTGGCTAACCTGGCTGTAACCCCACTTTCTTTTAATAAATTACCAAAGAAAAGCATGCCCAGCAGTGGGAGTGAGGTTGGGGCAATAAATGCCGTAATAAGAAGCCCAATTATGGGGAAAAGTATTTTTTCTAACCTTGAAACGGCTCGTGGCGGCCGCATTTTAATAAGGCGTTCGCGTTTGCTTGTAAAAAGTTTAATAATTGGCGGTTGAATAACAGGTACAAGCGCCATGTAGGAATAGGCAGCAATGGCAATGGGCCCGATTAAGTTTTTTACGAGTATAGGCGCCCCACTCGGGTCATAGCCAATTATATTAACCCCGTTGGCAAGTTTCGACGACAAAAATATGGCCGTCGGTCCATCGGCACCTCCAATTATACCAATTGCACCAGCTTCTGCAGGAGCAAAACCTAAGTACAGAGCTCCAAGGAAGGTGATAAAAATTCCGACCTGGGCAGCCGCACCGAGTACCATCAATCGCGGATTCGACATAAGTGACGAAAAGTCTGTCATGGCACCAATGCCAAGGAAAATTAGTGGCGGATACCAGCCCTGTACTACACCCTGATACAGGTAATTCATTACACTACCAGGCTCATATACACCTAGTTGCAGGTTGAAGTCCACCGCCTGAAACATGGGTATGTTACCAATAAGTATACCTGTACCTATTGGTATGAGCAGCAATGGCTCGTAATCGAATTTTATGGCAAGGAAAATAAAGAACAGACCAATAACAATCATGATTAAATTACCATGTGTTACATTGGCAAACCCTGAATATTCGTAAAAGTTTAATAATCCGGCAGTTGCCCCTGAATAGTGCTCATACGTGGTATGGTCCATGACCAACTTGCCGTCTTTCAGATATCCTTCTCGTGTTCCCAAATCTACCAGCTCATCTGTTGTCTTGTAATTTGATGACCGGTTATTGGGGTCTGTGTTGCGATGAAAGTGGGTTACTTTTTTAGGTGTATAAATCAACACTACCTTATTGCCCACTATTTTCCATTTACCTGGATAGCTCGTTTTAGCTGAATCCATTTCAAAAGACCCATCGGCTTTGAAGGTCAGGAATTTATAGCGCTTTACGGCTTCTACTTCCCGACTATCATCATCAGCTATTGGACGGGGAATATACCCGTCTGCTTCATTGAGCCATTTTCCATTTAGTAACTGTGCTTTGATATCTTGTTTTTGTGCCTGTGTTGAAGTGGCACCAAGAAACAAAAATGTCAACAGCAGGAGAAATATATTTTTCATTTTAGTTTTGGCTTTTTATTCTCTTATTCCATTTCTAATAAGACGTCATCTTGCAATACACTATCACCTTCTTTAACTTTTATATCGGCGACGGTACCTTCTTTTTCAGCCTGAATGTTGTTTTCCATTTTCATGGCTTCCATAACCAATAGTGTTTGCCCTTTAATGACAGTGTCTCCGGGTTTAACATTAATTTTCATGATGCTTCCCGGTAATGGAGCTTTTACTTTATAACTGCCTCCTTCAGATTTTTTTAATTTGCCTTCACCAGGTGATTTGGTTACAGGTTTACGAACCAACTTGGGTGTCTTTTTTGTAGTGGCATTTTGTTCAACCTCTACTTTGTAGGTTGTTCCATTCACATCGACATCAAGCTGGTTTTCGTCAGTTTCATTGACTGTTACGTCGTATTTCTGACCCTTTATTATAAATTTGAATGCTTTCATTTTGAGCTATTTATCAAAATTTTTGTTTTACGGGTTGATTTTGTACTCCATATATTTTTGAATTCCATGGGGAGTACTTTCTTGACATATTCTTAATGGTGATGATATTGGATTCTTCGTCGTGCATTTCACTGTAGTAAAGATGCACTGCAGCTGCAATAGCAGCACTTTCATCACCAGGAACCGAAAAGTCGTCCTGGTCTGCACATTCATATTTTCCTTCGCGGCGCAGTTGGCTGCGAATATTCATGCTAATAATTTTGGGCAGTTGCGAAAATACCAGGTAAAGCAGCACCAGTGCAGCAAAAACAACCATAATGCCTACTAAGGCAACGGTGAATCCTCCCTGACTGGCTATAGATGCAATGATGTTCATCATAGTTTAAATCTTTATAATGGTATATTCGAGTGTTTTTTTGGTGGATTAACTACTTTTTTGGTGGCCAGCAAGTCAAGCCCCCTGCAAATACGGAAACGTGTGTTGCGAGGCTCTATAACGTCGTCGATATAGCCCAAAGCAGCTGCTTTATATGGATTTGAAAATTCTTTTTCATATTCTTCCGTCTTTTCGGCCATAAATTTCGCTCGTGCTTCTTCGTCTTCTATTTCTTTTAGTTTTCTTCCTTCAAGTACTTCGATGGCTCCTTTGGCACCCATTACAGCGATTTCTGCTGATGGCCATGCATAATTCAGGTCACCTCTTAGTTGTTTGCAGCTCATTACATCATGCGCTCCACCATATGATTTGCGTATGGAAATTGTGATTTTTGGCACTGTAGCTTCCCCGTAAGCAAACATTAATTTGGCACCATGAATTATAATTCCGCCTGATTCCTGACCGCTTCCGGGTAGGAAACCTGGCACATCAACTAATGTAATGATTGGAATATTGAATGCATCGGCAAATCTTACAAAGCGTGCAGCTTTTCGGGAGGCATCAATATCGAGAACTCCGGCCAGGTAATTGGGCTGGTTAGCAATGATTGCCACAGGTTGTCCATGAAATTTAGCGAAACCCGTGATAATGTTTTTGGCATAGTTACGGTGAACCTCTAAGAACTCGCCATAATCAGTCAAGGCCTCAATAATGTCGTTCATGTCGTATGGAATGTTTGGATTTTCCGGAACCATTGTGTTCAGGGTATCCTCCATACGGTCAATTGGATCTGTACATTCTGTTACTATCGGATCTTCGAGATTGTTCTGGGGTAGATATTCGAGCAATTTACGGATGAGCATTAATCCCTCGTTTTCGCTCTCTACCATGAAGTGCGAAACCCCTGATTTTGAGGCATGCACTTTGGCTCCACCCAAATCTTCAGTAGTAATATCTTCGCCGGTTACTGTTTTAACTACTTTTGGGCCTGTTACAAACATGTATGAGTTATCCTCGGTCATCATGATAAAATCTGTAAGGGCTGGTGAGTACACAGCACCTCCTGCACAAGGACCAAAAATGGCTGAAATTTGTGGAATTACACCTGAGGCCAGTATATTGCGCTCAAAAATTTCAGCATAACCTGCCAAAGAAGTTACTCCTTCCTGGATACGCGCACCTCCGGAATCATTAATTCCTATAACGGGCGCACCAACCTCCATGGCTTTGTCCATGATTTTACAAATCTTTTGTGCAAACGTTTCCGATAATGAACCGCCAAAAACGGTAAAATCCTGAGAAAAGACAAATACCTTACGGTTATCGATGGTTCCGTATCCGGTTATGACACCATCGCCCAGTATTTTTTTCTTTTCCATACCAAAGTTCGTAGATCTATGCGTTACGAACATGTCGAATTCTTCAAAACTACCTTCATCTAATAGTTCATCGATTCTTTCACGGGCGGTTAGTTTGCCTTTTTCATGTTGCTTATCAATTTTTTTCTGACCACCACCCAGATAGGCTTCTTCACGAAGCTTAATAAGGTCTTTAATTTTATCTTGCGTTGACATTTTTAATATATCAAATTGTATGATTAATAGAAATTAGCTGCAAAGTTCTGTAAGTACACCAAATGTCGATTTGGGATGCAGAAATCCAATGTTAAGGCCTTCAGCTCCTGCGCGTCCTTCTTTATCGATAAGCCTAATGCCATTATCTTCAGCATCTTTTAAGGCTTTATCAACATCGGGGACTGCAAATGCAATATGGTGAATGCCTTCTCCTTTTTTATCAATAAACTTTCCAATCGGGCCTTCCGCATCTGTTGATTCCAGTAATTCAATTTTAGTTTCTCCGACTTTGAAAAATGCGGTTTTTACTTTTTGGTCTTTAACTTCCTCAACTGCATAGCATTCAAGGCCTAAAACTTTTTCGTAGTAAGGTATAGCATCGTCTAAACTTTTAACTGCGATGCCAATGTGTTCAATATGAGTAGGTTTCATAAAAATTGTATTATGGGTTTGCGTATATTTTCGGCTTGGTTGCTTATTTCACGTCGTTCATTTTCACTGCAAAAGTAGTTATACTATGAATGAATAAAAATGATTCAAAACTTGTTTAACAACATCTTTTGAATTTAATTGATTATTACAGTAATTGTCTGGGTTTAATTGCTTTGTAAAATGCTTTATGAATGCGGGTTCTGATATCATCCCTGATTAATTTCCGGTTATTTGCATCAGGATGAATTCTGTTGCTCAAAAATACATATAAAATACCACTTTCCGGGTCGCACCAAAGATAAGTTCCGGTAAATCCACTATGCCCATAACTTTCAAGTGGTATACCCCAAAAGGTGGGTCCAATATAGTTTTTTCTGTACTCCGGTTTATCGAAACCTATACCACGCCGGTTATCTTTATGCGTAAAGCTCGCACGCGTAAAAAATTCAACTGTGCTTTGGCTAAAAAATCGCTCCTCTCCATATGTTCCTTTATTTAAAAAGAGCTGTCCTATTTTTGCGAGATCACTGGCAGAGGAAAATAAACCTGCATGCCCGCAAACACCACCAAGGATGGCCGATCCGGGGTCATGCACGTAGCCTTGTAGTAATTGTTTGCGAAAAATTGTGTCGTGTTCAGTTGGTATTATTTTTTGCGATGGTATTTTTCCATGTGGGTTGAAGGTGGCCGTCATACATTTCATTGGTTCGTAAAATTTTTGATGGAGAAATTTTTCAAATGGCATTCCGCTTAAATTTTCCACAATTTTGTATAAATAATAATAACCAACATCACTGTATTTGTATCCATTGCGCTCTCTGAGAGAGAGCGTGTCAAGTATATGATATAATGTGTCTATAGCTGCGCTTGAGGCATACAGATTTTTAGCTACCTCAATGTTGTATTGCTCACTTTTTTCATTGCCGAAAAAGCGGGGTTCATAATTTCCTGTAGAATCTATCATCTCGGTGTAAAACGGATACCAGGCTTTTAAGCGTGCCTGGTGTGTTAAAACATTAATAAGCTTTCTTGATGCCGGATTTGAACTATCTGGCAGATTTAAATAATCGCCAATCTTTTTTTGTAAATTAAATTCTTGTTGACTGTAGAAAGACATCAATGCCGGAACAGTGGCTGCAATTTTAGTTACGGATGCCAGGTCATAAATATCGTCCCTGCGCACAGGCAATTGTTTATCGTAGGTATGATATCCATAAGCTTTGTGAAAAAACACCTTACCGTGTCTCGCAGCCAGCACTACACAGCCGGGTGTTGCCTTTGTTAAAAGGGCCTCTTCGGCAATAGCATCGACCTTTGTCAGCGCACCTTTACTGGCATTTACCATATCCGGATGAACATAACCTAATCTTGTTTTCTTTAGTTTAAAAGAGGTTCCCAGTGAAAATCCTTCGATACTTACCGGCAATTTGCCCAAAGCCTTTTGACCGCCCGTTAATACTTGTGCAGCATAATTACGGGTATATTCATTATCGTGGTAAGTAATTATTATGGAACGATAATTTTCTATACCACGCATTTTTTTCAGTGCATACGGATTTCCAAAATATACCAAAGAAGTGTTGCCAGCATTTGCCATACGCTCAATTGCAGATAGTGTTGTGGCATTTAAACCATATTGTTTATATGGCGAATTACTGGTATGCTGTACAGCTACTATTGTATTCGCATAGTTGCTTAAATTTTTCCTGACATTTGCGATTTGGTTTTCAGTGGCATTTTTACCCAGGAAATACATGTCGGGGTTGCAATAATCATTCATTCTTAGATGAAACATATTGGATTCTGTTTCGCCGATAGTGACTATAGCTAATTCATTCAAATCTTTATTTTTCAGTGGCAAATGGGCTTTATCATTTTTGATACATGTAATAGCTTCACTGGCAAACCAATTATTTAATTCATTGGTTTTTGAAGAATTGAGATTTTTAATTAGATTTTTTGTTTTAATTGGTTTAATATTATCAAGACCAAGCCAGTACTTAGCCGCTAAAATTCTTTTACATTTCTGATTGATAAGAGATTCAGATAAAGTTCTATTTTTAAGTGCTTTTTCAATGGCAAGGATCGATTTTTCGGGGTCTGCAGGATAGAGCAGCACATCGTTACCGGCTTTGAGTGCTTCTATTTCCAACTCTCCAGGCTCGTAGTAATCAGCCGCACCTCTCATATTCAGCGCATCTGTAAAGACAAGCCCCTTAAACCCCAGCTTATTTTTAAGCAAACCGGTAATGGTGGGTTTTGATATGCTCGAAGGTCTGTGGGGGCGATTATCAAGTGCATTTACCTGAAGGTGGGCCACCATAACACCACTTAAACCAAGATTAATAAGGTGTTTGTATGGAAATAATTCAACTTTGTTCAGGCGATCAAGGTTATGGTTAATGACGGGCAAACTATGATGTGAATCAGCATCAGTGTCGCCATGTCCCGGGAAATGTTTGGCTGTAACCAATACTCTGCTGTCAATCATACCTTGCATGTAGGAATATGATTTTCGGAGGACTTCGTGTTTATTCTCGCCAAATGAGCGACTGTTGATAACTGGGTTGTCTGGGTTATTATTGATATCGACTACAGGGGCAAAATTTATATGTACGCCAAGACGCCTGCATTGACGGCCTATTTCTGTGCCCATGTCATAAATCAATCCGTTGTTATTTGTTGCTCCCAGCATCATTTGCCTGGGAAATGGTTCCACGCTATCCAGCCGCATCGCAACTCCCCATTCGGCATCCATGGCTACCATTATGGGTGTTTGTGCCAAAGATTGATAATGGTTGGTTTGATGTGCCTGCCGCACGGGACCGCCCTGGAAAAATATTATGCCTCCAATGTTGTATTTTTTTACAAGCCGCGATATTTTACGTCTTTTTTCAGCATTGTCTCTTGAGCTGGTATTGACCATAATTAATTGAGCAATGCGTTGCCGTATACTTAATGATTTAAAAACACTGTCTACCCAATGGTAGCTGGTATCCAGAAAAGTGTAATCATCTTTTGGCAATGGTTCAGATTTAAGGGAAGGGGGGAAAAAGCTTATCAATAAAAGGATAACCAGGTAGCGCCTCATAGCATTCATTGTTTAATGAAGCCACAAATTTAACTGGCTTTACGGACAAATCATAAGGTATTTGAACCCTTTTACCTAAAAAATTGTTAATTTCGGATAAATCTAAATAATTAAAAAAATATGGCACATTACAAAGTTTTAGCTTTTGCACTCATATTTGGACTTTTTCAACAAACTTTTGGGCAGGAGGCGCGTCTAATGCGATTTCCTGATTTTCACCAAAATAAAGTAGTGTTCACGTATGGAGGAGATTTATATCTGGCTGACCGCGATGGAGGAGTCGCAAGACGCTTAACATCCGATCCCGGCTATGAAATGTTTGCCCGGTTTTCACCTGACGGGACCAAAATTGCTTTCACAGGGCAATATGATGGCAATACTGAAGTTTACGTTATGCCTGCTAAGGGAGGCGTACCCGAACGTATTACCTTTACTGCCACCTTATCACGAGATGATGTAAGTGACAGGATGGGTCCCAACAACATCGTAATGTCATGGACGCCGGATGGAGAATATATTGTTTACCGCAGCCGTAGAATTTCTTTTAATTCTTTTGTGGGCCATTTGTTTAAGGTGCCGGCAGCAGGAGGACTCTCCGAACGATTGCCATTGGCAACAGGCGGTTTTCATACCTGGAGTGAAGATGGCAACAAACTGGCGTTTAATCGTGTAATGCGCGAATTCCGTACCTGGAAATATTATAAGGGCGGAATGGCCGATGATGTATGGCTATTTGACTTTGACACCAAAGAAATCAGGCAGCTTACCGACCATGTAGCACAGGATATTTTTCCCATGTGGTATGAGGGGGATGTTTATTTTGCTTCGGATCGTGACCGAACCATGAACCTTTTTGTATACAGAACTGCAACAAATAAGGTAGAAAAAGTAACGAATTTTGATACTTACGATGTGAAGTTTCCTTCTTTGGGAAATGACGGGATAATATTTGAGAATGAGGGTTACCTGTATATTTATCGATTTACAGACAATGAACTTGAAAAACTCGATATTAAAATAGACAATGATCAAATCTATGGTCGTAAGGAATATGTTGATGCCTCCGAATATATCGACGATGTCAACATCTCACCCGGGGGAGCACGTGTTGTATTCGGTGCACGCGGCGATGTATGGACTGTTCCCGCCGAAGAAGGTGTAACCTATAACCTTACACAATCATCCGGAGCACATGACCGGGAACCCGCCTGGTCGCCAAATGGAAAATATCTTGCCTGGATATCAGACAAGGGTGGCGAAGATCAAATTTATATTTTGGAAAATAAAGAAGGGGCTGAACCTCAGAAGATAACTAACAATAATACTTATATCTTTAACATAGAGTGGTCTCCAAACAGTAAAATGATTGCCTGGACCGATCAGAACTACAATTTAAATTATGTAGATATTACCTCCGGCGACATAAAACAGATTGTACATGGCGATCATGGTAAAATATGGTCATACAACTGGAGTCCCGATTCAAAATGGCTAACATACACCGAGCCACGCGAAAATGAAATGAATGTAATTAAAATATTCAACCTTGAAGATGAAAAGCATTATGCGATTACAGAAAGCTGGTATGATGCGGGTTCTCCCATATTTTCGCCCAAAGGAAAATACCTTTATTTTGTTTCGGCGCGCGATTTTAACCCTACCTACAACGATGTAGAGTGGAATTTTGCTTATAAAAATATGAACCGTATATACATGGTGCCATTAGCAAAATCAACAAAATCGCCTTTTGCACCAAAAAACAATAAGGTGAAAATACAAGAAGAAAAAGAGAGTGAAGAAAAAGAAGCAGGAAATTCGGATGTTCAAATAGATACTAATGGATTAACTGACCGTATTGTTGATTTGCCGGTCGATCCAGCCTATTATTATAACCTCCAGCCGGCTGATGGAAAGTTGTTTTATAATACAATGAAATCAGGAACAAGAAATAACAAACTCAAGATGTTTGATTTGGATAAGAAAGAAGAAACGGAAATTGGTGAGAAAATGTCTATGAGTATTGCTGCTTCTGGCAAAAAGGTTCTTGTAAGGTATCATGGTAATTACTATGTCGAAAAGCTTCCGGGCGGTAAACTTAAACCTAAAAATAAGGTCGACCAAAGTAAAATGAAACTCTGGGTAGACAAAAAGGCTGAGTGGGAACAAATTTATACAGAGAGCTGGAGGCAAATGCGGGAGTTTTTCTATGCCGATAACATGCATGGAAATGATTGGAAAGCCATTCATGATAAATATGCCAAATTGCTGCCATGGGTAAACCACCGCAATGACCTGAATTACCTGATTGGTGAAATGATTGGTGAATTGAGCATAGGACATGCCTATGTGAACGGAGGTGACCGGCCCGATGTAGAACGTATAAAAACTGGTCTTTTAGGCGTCCAAATAAAAACGGATCCTTCGGGATATTTCAAGGTTGATAAAATTCTCCAAGGGGAAAACTGGCGTAAAAATGCACGTTCCCCACTTACTCAACCAGATGCTGATGTTGAAAAAGGCGATTATATTTTGGCTGTAGATGGCAACTCCACAAAAAATGTCAAAGATATGTACAAGCTACTGACAGGGAAAGCCAATCAGCTGGTGGAACTCACTGTAAACAATAAGCCAACTACAAACGGAGCCAGAGAAATACTGATCAAAACTACAGACGATGAATCAGAGTTGTATTATTACAATTGGGTTCAGACTAATATCGAAAAAGTGAATAAAGCCACAAACGGGCAGGTTGGTTACATCCACATTCCAGATATGGGACCCAAAGGACTCAATGAGTTTGTTAAACATTTTTATCCCCAGCTTACCAAGAAAGCACTTATTATTGACGACAGAGGCAATGGTGGTGGCAATGTATCTCCAATGATAATGGAGCGTTTACGCCGTGAGTTGGTATTTTACAGTATGCGGCGCAACCAAAAATCTGTTGAACCCAGTCCAAATCAAATGCTGGTTGGTCCTAAAGTATTGCTTATTAATAATTATTCAGCCTCCGATGGTGATTTATTCCCGTACAGGTTTAAAGCTCATGGAACCGGTCCAATTATCGGTGTGCGTTCATGGGGTGGAGTAGTTGGCATTACAGGTTCATTACCTTTTATTGATGGCGGTCAGCTCCGCAAACCGGAATTTGCACCATTTGCCAAAGATGGTAGTAAATTTATTATTGAAGGACACGGGGTAGAGCCAGATATCGTGGTGGACAATGATCCATATAAAGAATACATGGGAACGGATGCTCAACTTCAAAAAGCTATTGAAGTTGTTTTGAAAAAACTGGAAGAAGATCCGGTAGAAACTCCGAAGATCCCTCCATTCCCCGATAAAACCAAATAAATAAAAATAAGAAAGCCCGACATGTAAATATCGGGCTTTCTTATTTTCTATAAAAAAATGCATAAAATTTTACGCTCCCACAGCTTTTAGCGCTTCATAAATCAAAAAGGCCGGCCATACCAATGCCTTCAGAAATCCAATCAAACCCATCCAAAAACTTGTGGCATGACTGATAAAATACACTGCTGCTCCTATCAAACCTAAACCATAAATGGCGTTAGAAGGGGCGTTGTTTCCATAATTATTCTTTTTCATATGTTTGTAATTTAAATTTCTATCCTAATTTACAAATTTTAGAAACAACATCCAATCTATTAATTGTTTATGGTAATTGAGTGTAATGTTTTTTTCTCCTTACAAAAAACTTCCAGATGATACTTCCTTTAAATATTTCAGGATGATACTGTACTTTACGCTGTTTTTCTAAATCCAGGCGAATTGCCTTGTAGTTTGGGAGTAGTTTTTTATAAGCCCTGCGCGCTTTAAATACTTGTATAGAAAAAGCAGGTTTTAATTGTAAGGTATACATGGCTGCGGAAATCATATCCAACATAAAACGCACACGCATTGTTCTTTTCATGCGTTTTTCAGGTAAGTTCTTGTATAAAAGCAATAAATTATTTCTGTAATTCAAAAATAATTTTCTTGGTGAATTGTTGGGCAAAGTACCACCTCCAAGGTGAAAAACAGTAGATTCCGGATACGTCATTATCTCGTACCCCTGGTTTTTGATGCGCCAACACAGATCAATTTCTTCCATGTGGGCAAAAAATGTGCTGTCGAGCCCACCCGCATTTTTGTATACTGTTGATCTTATAATTAAGCACGCACCTGTAGCCCATAAAACTGTGGCAGGCTCATCGTATTGCCCTGTATCTTGTTCTACTTCACTAATAATTCTTCCTCTGCAAAAAGGATAACCGTATTGATCGATATAACCACCGGCCGCACCTGCATATTCAAACATCTCTCTGTTGGCCCATGATTTAATTTTGGGTTGGGCGGCTGCTACATGCTGATTTTCATCCATCTTATTAATTAACGGTTCCAACCACCCGGGTGTCACCTCCACATCGGAGTTTAGCAACACAAAATATTCGTGGTTACACTGGTCGAGTGCTTTATTGTAGCCCGCTGCAAAGCCGTAATTTTTGTTGAGTTTAATAATTCGAATATCTGCAAAATCGGTTTTTAAAATTGATAGTGAATTATCTGTAGAGCCGTTGTCAGCAACAATAATTTCAGCTATATCTTTATTGGTATTTTTAATAACTGATGGCAAATATTTTTGCAACATTTTGGCGCCATTCCAGTTTAAAATTACTACAGCAACTTTTTTCATGGTCAAGTATTCATTATGTAAAGCCAATATTGGGGCAAAAGTAGTTTTTTTAGGCAGTATTTTTGATTAATAATTCAAAAAGATATCTTATATTCAACGATATTCAAAAAAACAGGCAAAATAAAATAGTGGATGGATTTTAGTAAAGAAGAAGTAAGCAAAATAAACGAGAACTTTGAAGAGTTAAAGCAGAAAGCCATTAAATCGCGCAATAAAAAAAGTATTGAGCTGATAGATCAGGCTTTTGATTTTGCTTATAAAGCACATTATCCGGTACGCAGAAAATCGGGCGAACCTTATATTTTTCATCCAATAGCTGTGGCAGAGATTGTTGCCAGTGAAATTATGCTGGGCACGACTTCTATTATTACGGCCCTATTACATGATGTAGTAGAAGATACAGACTATACAAAAGACGATATTAAACAGTTTTTTGGTGAGAAAGTAGCCAGCATGGTCGAAGGACTCACTAAAATGTCTGGTGTTTTTGATCATCGCTCTTCATTGCAGGCAGAAAATTTCAGAAAGATACTTTTGAGCATGTCTGATGATGTGCGTGTGATATTGATTAAGCTGGCCGACCGGCTGCACAATATGCGCACCTTAGAAGGCATGCCCGACAATAAACAATTGAAAATAGCGGGAGAAACCCTTTTCCTTTATGCCCCGCTGGCGCACAGGCTTGGGCTTTATCGCATGAAAACAGAGTTAGAGGACATTAGTTTCCGGTATAGGCACCCGGAAGATTATGAACGAATTAACCAAAAACTCAGGGAATCTGATGAGAAACGCACCAATTTCATCAACAAATTTTCATTGCCCATAGCAGCACGCATGACTGACGCTGGTTATGATTTTGATATTTCAGGACGTCCGAAATCAGTTTATAGCATATGGCAAAAAATGCAAAACAAGGGGGTGACTTTTGAGCAGATTTACGACCTGTTTGCCATTCGATTAGTATTTACCCCCAAAGAAGATAGTGGGGACGAAAAAGAACAATGTTATAAGGTATATTCCATGATTACCGATATATACCGTCCCAGGCCAGATCGCCTGCGCGATTGGGTTAATACACCAAAAGCCAATGGATATGAGGCTCTGCACAGTACTGTTATGGGTCCCAACGGTCGCTGGGTTGAAGTGCAAATTCGTACCCGCAGAATGAATGAAATAGCAGAACGGGGTTTTGCTGCACATTGGAAATACAAAGGACATCATGACCAGGAGAGTGAAATTGACCGTTGGCTTGAGAAAATACAGGAAACACTCGAATCGCCCGATGCTGATGCACTGGAGTTTTTGGACGATGTGAAGCTGAATCTTTACACATCCGAAATTATGGTGTTTACGCCAAAGGGCGATTTGAAAAATTTGCCACAGGGAGCCACAGCATTGGATTTTGCTTATGATATTCATACGGAGGTGGGTAATCAGGCATTGTATGCTGAAATTAATCACAAAAGTATGCCATTAACCACCAAACTAAAAAGTGGTGACCAGGTGCGTATTATTACTTCTACCAAAGCAAGACCCAAAATTGAGTGGCTTAATATGGTAGCCACAGCCAAAGCTAAAAACGGAATACGAAGCTATTTTAATAAGGTTAGAAACAACAAAATAGAAGCGGGGAAGGAGATATACCTTGAGTTGCTGCAAAAACAAAATATCAAAATCAGCGAAAGGTTATTCATGCGACTCCGTGATCGCTTAAACATCCGCAAAAAAGAAGATTTGTTTTATGGATTGGGCAATGAAACTATTTCCTCCTCAGATATTCGTAAAGTACTGCGATTCAGGGGTGCCCCCAGATGGATGCGTTTTTGGTCATTGAAAAGCGATGCTAAAGCCGAAATGGAAAATAAAGTAATAGAGTTTGATAAGAAAAAAACCCTCAATATTTCTGATGAAGATATACAGCAACAATTTCATATTGCAGATTGCTGCAATCCCATTCCAGGCGATGCTGTAATTGGTTACCAGGATGACGAAGGTATCGTACATATCCACAAGTCAACCTGCCCGCAAGCTGTAAAACTTTCTTCGAGTTTTGGTGATCGAATCGTGAAGGTGAAATGGACCTCGCACAAAGCCATGGCATTTTTAGCCAATATTCGACTCGAAGGTATCGATCAGGCCGGTATTGTGCATGATGTAACCGGTGTCATCTCCAAAGAATTGAGAGCCAATATCAGAACCATACATTTTGAAACCCAACAAAATACTTTCAATGGTTGGATAGAGCTGTATGTATATGACCGTAAGGATTTAAGACGACTAATTCAAGACCTTAAAAGCCTAAAAGGTATAAATCGCGTATTTCGTGAGCACGAAACTACCAGCTGAATGTTGATTTAATCTAAATAAAATTATATATTTGAGCTGTTCTTTTTAATTAGACCAGTTATGAATACTAAAGATACCAAAGTAGCCGTAAAGGAACGCTTTACTTCTTTTCTTGAAGGCACAGGACACAGGAAAACACCCGAACGCTTTGCCATATTGGAGGAAATCTACTCGCACGAAGGCCACTTCGATGTGGAATCGCTTTATATATTTATGAAAAATAATAATTACCGTGTTTCCAGGGCTACCTTGTACAATACAATTGAGTTGCTATTGGAATGTAATTTGGTAATTAAGCATCAGTTTGGAAAAAACATCGCTCAATTTGAAAAAGCCTACAATTCCGCTGAACACGACCACCTTATTTGTACAAAATGTGGCAAAGTAGTGGAGTTTTCCGACCCACGCATAAAGCAAATAGAAGAGCGGGTTGCGGATGAAAATGATTTTGAAATAAGCTATCACGGTTTTTATCTTTACGGATTGTGTAGCGATTGCAGAAACAATTAACAAATCTGTTTGTTAGCGCACATGTAAGTTTAACCTAAAAAAAGATAAAAAGATGTCAATATTGGTTGGAAAAAAAGCACCGATGTTTACTACTAAAGCAGTAGTTGACGGTGACAAAATTGTTGAAGATTTCTCATTAGAACAGTACATTGGTGAAAAACATGTAGTATTTTTCTTTTATCCGGCAGATTTCACATTTGTCTGTCCGACCGAGATCATTGCTTTTCAAAATAAAATAGCTGAATTTGAGAAAAGAAATGTCGCTGTAGTTGGTTGCAGTGTAGATAGCGAATTTTCGCACTGGAAATGGCTGCAAATTGAGCAAAGCGACGGAGGAATTAAAGGTGTGAAATATCCGCTTGTAGCTGATGCCTCAAACTCAATTGCTGAAAACTATGGCGTTTTGGCCGGAGAATATGATTACAATGAAAATGGAGAGATTATTTTTAAAGGCCAGCCAGCCGCCTATCGTGGTTTGTTCTTAATTGATAAAGAGGGTGTTGTAAGGCATCAGGTAGTAAACGACATGCCTTTGGGAAGAAGTGTAGATGAAACTTTGCGTATGGTAGATGCCCTCCAGTTTCATGAAAGGCATGGCGAAGTTTGTCCTGCAGACTGGCATGAAGGCGAAAAAGCTATTATTGAAACACAAGATAGTATTGCGTCATATTTGTCAAATTAAATAAAGTACCCCGGAAGTACATTGAAAAATAAATTTCATTTATCCCGATGTTGTGTACTAACGGGGTTTCTATATGATGGCAGGTTCAATTCACTTCGCTATTGAGCTATGCGTTTTAAACAATAAAACGTAAAATCAGTTACACGGACTGCGACTTAGATTGCAGTCCGTTTTTAATTAAAGCTTTGACTTAATAATAGCTTCTTTTCCTTTGCTATCTACACTGAGTGGAATGGTATTAATGTTGAGATGTAGAAAGTAAATCCTCTTATTATTAGATGCCACTACAATGGTATTGTTTGGCAGAAGGGCAGGAGTAGAGAAAATTTTCCCACCGGTATCGAATTTATTCAGTATTTCACCACTGGTGGATATCACGTATAAATTGTTGTCGAAACTTCCAATACAAAAAGTAGTATCGTTGAGTGCACGGGGAGAGGATACAACCCAACCTCCGGTTTTAATTCGTTTTTTAATTTTACCACCCGGCGTAACCAAATACACCGACTTGTCAAGCGAGCCGAAGACTATGGTGCCATCTGCCAGTTGAAGCGGAGTGGAGTGGATCGCGCCATTCACCTTAACTTTTTTTATTTGATGTGAGTTGTCATCAAAAATATACAAATGTTTATCATAACTGCCAACCGCAATATGTCCATCCTGGAGTACGGTAGGTTTGCTATGCACAACCCAGTCGTCTGTAGGAACCTGGTATTCAAGGCTTCCATGTTTGTCTAACATGTAAATTATATTGTCATGGGTGCCCACAACAAGCCGCTCATCATTGAGTATGGTGATACCTCCGTGCACCATTTTACGTGTAGTAAAAAAATAACTCGAACCGTCAGGTTTAATAAAGTGTATTTTTTTACGGTTAGTGCCAAACACAATGGTTCCGTCGTTAAATTGCTCTATTTTGCTGAAAATTCGTCCACCAGGTTGAATTGTTTTGATGAGATCTCCCGCTGTAGTAAAAAAATACACCTTGCGGTCATAACATCCCACTACAACTGTACTATCCTGAAGCTGGCTTGGTGTGGCATGTACCCAACCACCTGTTTTGACGCTGTTGATTTTGTTTCCTACGGCATCAAGGAAATAAATCTGCTTCCTATGGCACCCTACAACTACAGTTGTATCGGAAGTTACCAGTAAATCTCCATAAATTTTGCCTTTTGTCTCAAAAACCGATATTACATCAAAAGATAGACTGTTTTGGGCTGCTCCTGTATTTTGTATTATCAGGGAACCTAAAACAAGGAATATGCTTAACAGAAGCTTATTTGTTGCGATTAATCTGTTTGATTTCATTATCTAATTTTCCGTAAAGAGACCTGCTAATAGTTGTTAATGGTGATCTGACAGCAGATTGCGTAATATCTTTAATCTGTAGTGCGGCTTTAATACCTGATGGATTACCGTCTTCAAAAATCATTTCTGAAAATTGAAGAAGCTCATAGTGCAGTTTTCTTGATTCTTCAATTTGTCCATCAAGTGCGGCCCTTACCATTTTGCGATAGGTTTGTGGGTAAGCATTGGCAGTAACAGAAATTACACCATTGGCACCTACCGCAATCAATGGCATTGTTAATACATCTTCTCCTGAAAGCACAAGAAAATCATGTGGTTTCTTCTGTATAATTTCCATAGCCTGCACCATATCACCGGCTGCTTCTTTTAACCCAATTATATTGTCGTTGTTGTGTGCTAAATATAAAACAGTGTCTGTTTCCATGTTTTTTCCTGTACGGCCGGGCACATTATACAGAATTATTGGTACAGGAGACACAGATGCTATGCTTGTAAAGTGCTGAATAATACCTTTTTGACTGGGCTTGTTGTAGTAAGGAACTACCGACAGAATTGCATCGACCTGTGTAAAATCTGTTTTTTGTATTATTTTCACCACTTCCGAGGTGCTATTTCCTCCTATACCCATCACCAGGGGTAGTTTGCGTTGATTTTTTTCTGTTATAAAACTTATAACAGCTTCACGCTCATCCAGGCTTAATGCAGGATATTCACTGGTTGTGCCCAAAGCAACCAGATAGTCGACACCATCATCAATAACGTGGTCAAGCAGTTTTTCAAAAGCCTTGAAATCTACACTTCCATCTTTGCGAAATGGCGTTACGAGTGCAACGCCTGTGCCTTCAAATTTTTTACTCTGCATAATTAGGTTTATTTTGTGGTGATTTTTTATTGATGACTGAAAGATAATGAATTAATTGCTGGTGATACTCATTCTGATCTTTCTGATGGGTTTCTATAATAAAATCATAGACCTTTTTCAATTGATCATTGGGTCCGGCAACTAAAGTAGTTTTTGAAACCGCACAAATCCAGGCCAGCGGAAAGTTATCACTAAAATCAGCCTTGATTAGCAGGTCGAAAGGTTGATTGATGAAAGATTGCACATCGTCGGATTTTGGTTTTCCAAACCAATTACAATCTTTGCGGTAAAATAATTCGAGATTCTTTTTCTCTGCCAGTTCTTCCGTAGGTTTTTTAAGATCTACAAATGCCAGTACATTAACCTTGATGCCCTGATCGTGCAGAAATTGAGCTAATTTCTGCATATTTGCAGCAGTTTGATTACTGTCACGCTCAAATAAAATCCCTACATTTTTAATATCCTCCAGGTTCTTTATTTCCCGTTTACGTTTATTACGTTTTAGGCCCTTTTTTAAAGATTTCTGCTGATATATTTGCTTTAACGACATGCTTCGAACAATTTATTCATTACGACCGTGACAATGCTTGTATTTTTTACCGCTACCACAAGGGCACGGGTCATTACGACCAACTTTTTTCTCTACTTTTACAGGTTGAGGCTTTTGTTTTTCTTTGGTATTTGCTACCAAATCATTCTTCCTGGATGTTTCGTATTGACTGAAATCTGTGCTCTGGTGTTTGGCCTGCTGCACTTCGTCATCCTCTTTTAATGGAATGAAAGCTTTGAGTAATACGGACGTAACATCTTTATTAACTTTGTCCAGCATATTCTTAAACAATTCGAACGATTCGAATTTATAAATCAACAGCGGATCTTTCTGTTCATAAGAAGCATTTTGTACAGATGTTTTCAGGTCATCCATTTCACGCAAGTGCTCTTTCCATGATTCATCGATTACAGCAAGGGTGATGAATTTTTCCAAAGAGCGCATTACTTCTTCACCTTTTGAGCTATAGGCATCTTCCAGATTTACAACAACCTGATAGACTTTGACTCCGTCAGAAATTGGTATTACAATATTTTCATATTGTTGTCTCTGATTTTCATACACGGATTTAATTACCGGAGTAACTTGTTGTGCAATAATCTCTTCTTTACGCTCGAAAGCACTACGTACCTCCTTGAAGAGTTTCTCCGTAAGTTCGTCCGGAGTATTTTTCATAAACTCATCTTCGGTAAATGGTGGTTCTATGGATAGGTGACGAATAAGTTCAAGTTTGAAGTCTTCAAATTCGCTCACACCGTAATTATCTTCCACGAGCGATTCACAAACATCAACCATCATATTGGCAATGTCAACCTCTAATCTTTCACCGTATAGCGCGTGTTTACGTTTACTGTAAATTACTTCACGCTGTGAGTTCATAACATCGTCGTATTCCAGTAGTCGCTTCCTTATACCAAAGTTGTTCTCTTCTACTTTTTTCTGTGCACGCTCAATAGACTTGGTAATCATAGAATGTTGAATTACTTCGCCTTCCTGAATACCCATGCGGTCCATCATTTTAGCAATACGTTCAGAGCCAAACAAGCGCATGAGGTCATCTTCGAGTGAAACAAAAAACTGGGAGCTTCCCGGGTCACCCTGACGACCGGCACGACCTCTTAACTGACGGTCTACACGCCGCGATTCGTGGCGTTCTGTGGCTACGATGGCCAAACCACCTGCTTCTTTAACTTCAGGGGTAAGTTTAATATCGGTACCACGACCTGCCATGTTGGTTGCAATTGTCACTCCTTTAGGTTGTCCGGCTTCTGCAATAATCTCTGCCTCACGCTGGTGTAATTTTGCATTAAGTACATTGTGTTTAATACCCCGCATTTTAAGCATGCGACTCAATATCTCCGAAACTTCAACAGAAGTGGTTCCAACCAGACTGGGTCTACCTTCATCGCGCAACCTTACTATCTCTTCGATAACCAGGTTATATTTTTCGCGCTTTGTGCGGTATACAAGATCCTGTCTGTCATCGCGTATAATAGGCTTGTTGGTAGGAATAACTACTACATCGAGTTTGTAGATGTTCCAAAATTCTCCGGCTTCTGTTTCGGCAGTACCAGTCATACCAGAAAGTTTGGTATACATGCGGAAATAGTTCTGCAGGGTAATGGTAGCAAAAGTTTGCGTAGCAGCTTCTACTTTTACGTTTTCCTTGGCTTCAATGGCCTGATGCAATCCATCGGAATAACGGCGGCCTTCCATAATACGGCCGGTTTGCTCATCTACAATTTTTACCTTGTTGTCCATTAGTACGTATTCCACATCTTTTTCGAACATGGCATACGCTTTCAGCAATTGGTTAATGGTATGTACCCTTTCCGATTTAACGGCGTAATCCTGCAAAAGCTTATCTTTTCGTTTTAATAATTCACTTTCTTTAAGACCCTCCTTTTCCAAATCGGCAATTTCAGATCCTATATCAGGCAGCACGAAAAATGACTGATCCTCTACATCAGCAGACAGCAGGTCAATACCTTTATCTGTAAGCTCTATGCTGTTTAGTTTTTCATCTATTACAAAATACAGTTCATCTGTTACCTTATGCATATGCTTGCCATTTTCCTGCATATATTGGTTTTCTACCTTTTGCATAAGGGTTTTCATGCCTTCTTCACTTAGAAATTTAATTATAGCCTTATTTTTCGGCAAGCCTTTGAAGGCCCGAAGTAACAAAAGACCACCTTTTTCCTTATCGCCTTCGGCAATTAGCTTTTTGGCTTCGGCAAAAATATCTGTTACAAGCTTTTTTTGTGTATTGAAAAGTTTCTGTACGTTGGCCTTGTAATCGTTAAACATTTGGTCATTACTCTTGGGCACAGGCCCGGAGATGATAAGCGGCGTACGGGCATCATCAATTAATACGGAGTCGACCTCATCTACGATGGCGTAGTTGTGTTTGCGTTGAACGAGATCTTCTGGCCGGTGTGCCATATTATCGCGGAGATAATCAAAACCGAATTCGTTATTGGTACCAAATGCGATATCGCATTCATAGGCTTCTCTTCTTTGTGGACTATTGGGTTCGTGTTTATCAATACATTCAACTGATAAGCCGTGAAATTCATAAATTGGACCCATCCATTCGGCATCACGTTTGGCCAAATAATCATTGACTGTTACAAGATGTACTCCCCGGCCTGTTAGGGCATTTAAAAATACAGGTAAAGTTGCAACAAGTGTTTTACCTTCACCTGTAGCCATTTCGGCAATTTTTCCCTCATGCAATACGATACCACCAATAAGCTGTACATCGTAGTGCACCATATCCCATGTAACGGTATTACCACCGGCAGTCCATGAATTGTAAAAGACGGCGTTGTCTCCGTTTATGTCTACAAGATCTTTGTTTGCTGCCAGGTTCCGGTCAAAGTCGTTGGCGGTTACCACAATTTCTTCATTATCTTTGAAACGTTGAGCCGTGCTTTTTACAATGGCAAAAGCTTTAGGTAAAGCCATTTTTAGCGTGTCTTCTAACTTTTCATCTATGGCCTTTTCCAGTTTATCAATTTCGTCGTAAAACTCTTCTTTTTCAGCATGGTTGCGCGTTTCTTCAGCCTTCTTTTTCAATGCGTCTATTTGTTGCTGCTCTTCTTTTATAGACTCACGTATTTCACGTTTCATTTTTTGCGAAGCAGCCCTTAATTCATCATGACTAAGATCTTTAACCTGCTCATATTCAGCCTTAATCTGCTCAACGATGGGCATTATTGCCTTTAAATCTCTATCTGCCTTTGTGCCAAACATTTTGGCTATAAAACCATCTACAAAACCCATTATGTGTATTTTTTTATTTTTTCTGTTATAGAACCCACAAATTTAATTGAAAAATTCAGCTATGCATAATTGTAGCCTAAATAAAGTGTTAATAAATATTTATTATTTCACGTTAGCCAATATCAATATTGATTCATAAATGTGCTTAACTGTTTAGTCTTAAAGGCAAGAATAATTGTTTTAGAATTAAACTTTTAACAACTACTCAAAGCAAACTTATAGGGTGTTTGAGAATTATTATGCCAACATTTTGGCTTCAAACAAAGACATAATGTGTCTCATTTCTGGTCGGGTTACATCATACTTAAAATCATTGATTTGTGCAATTGGTAATACCCCAGGTGATGTTCCTGTAAGAAATGCACAATCGATCCTGGGCAGTTCGTTGATATGAACATTGCCAAAACCAGTTTTATAACCATGTTGCTCAAGAATATGCAGGACAATTTTACGGGTAATACCAGGTAAAACCTGTTTTTCAGGTGCAGTTATAAAAGTATTTCCACTTATGAAAAATATGTTGCTTTTACTGCCTTCAGTTACTAAACCTTCATTGACATAAATGGCTTCATATAAGTTATTTTGTTGCATAAAATTACCAACTGCCGCTCGTAAGTCCATTAATTTGACTTTTGCATTTGGATTCTCTCTAACGGCTCGATAAAGCATGGTTTTTACGCCATATTTATATTCTTTAAGTCCAGGCCAGTGATGGGGAATAAACCTTACGCTCCAGTCTTCAATGGTATTGACAACAATTTCGATATTGCCGTTATAAATATTGTTTGCTTTAACCAATTGGGCAATGCTTTGCTCAATTACTTCATTTGTAGGTACTTGACAATCAGTGAGGTTGGCAGATTTTGATAACCGTTTCAGGTGTTCATCAATAAAGATTGGTTTCCCTTTTAAAATTCGCAATACTTCATAAATGGAGCAACCATTTTTGATAAATTCATTTTTGAAAGCTTCTGCGGGTTCTATATGTCCACGAATTATACAAAAATCACCCCTGATAACCATAATTATTTATTGTTGAGCAATGAATTAATTTTATCGATTAGTTTGTTGCGCATTTTGCGCAATTCCGGTCTTTTAACGGAAGCTATATACCACTTAGCTTTGAGAAAGTACCAATAAATCAGTCTCCACGCTTTTATGCTTAAAATGCCCGAAAGAATGGTTAATAAGAAAAGAATAATAGCTGCTTTTGGGGGGTGACTTGCTACCAGGTAAATAAAAATACCCAGCAACAACAGGAAGAACTGAACAATATACAGTACGCATCGGAACGAGGTGCGGAACTGCACATCTTTTATTTTTTTGTTTACAAAGATTACCGGCCAATACCAAAAAGCACCAAATATAATAGTACCAGGTAGCGCCAGTGGAAGCAAAATGAGCGTAAAAAGAAACCCCGCAACAGACCAGACCGTAGGTTTTTTTCCGATTATTTCATGTGGTAATGAACCGACTTTTTCGTGCAATAAATTGGCCGGCTCCACAATTTCTTTGAATTGTTCCGGATTAGTTTGCTCTATTTTGTTTAGTGACTGTGTAATAGTTCTTTGGCAATAAAACCTATTTTTCTGCGCTTCATTGCTATTACCGCGGTACTTATTTTCGGCATAAACAGCTGAAGCGAGCAAACAGGCATCGTAGTGCTCCACACTCTGAATATGTATAATATGCGATTGTAGCGCTTTACTCAAGTGCTGAGTAATATTGTTAAGCGCTTTTTGTGGGTTTTCTTTATAATCAGACAAATAGGGTTTTAACGGGAAAGGTTCGCCAAAAACAACTGTTAAGCGACTAAAAAAGGTATCGTAAGCGGTGTAATCAACAGCTGTTGGAACAATTTGTAAATCGATCTGTTCTTTACCATTTATTTCGGTCATAAATGCAATGCGTGCGAATCCTTTTTTGAGTGTTCTCAATCTTTTGGCTCCATAATGGTTGCCCTCAGGCAAAATTACTAATCCGCGTTTGTTAGCTAAAATTCTTACTGTGTGATCGAATGTTTCCTGATTGTTTTTAAGGCTGTCGAATCCGTCTCGTATGCGGTAAACAGGCAGAATTTTTAAAAAATAGAGAATGGCAGCTATTATTTTTTGCTTGAAAATATCGCTTCTGGCCAAAAATACAAGTGGTTCTTTTTTAGCAAAAAGAACGGCCATGGCATCCATCAGTGCATTTTGGTGATTAGGTGTGATGATGGAAGGTTTTTCCTGCTGCTTTTGGGGTCGGTTGATAACATAAAATTCACGATAAATGAGATTATGTATTGTTTTGACTATATGGTAGGTAATCCAATATGGAACCGTGTATTTTTCTATTTTTTTCTTGCCCATGGTTGTCTTGTTGGTTTATACAAAATAGTTTAAAATAGTCGTAAAAATCAAACTTAAAACATACCCGCTAAAATTTATAATTCTGCATATATGGGTTTTTTTCTCCAGAAATGCGACATTATGAGTCCGGAAACGATATGCCAAATACCCCACCAGGCAGCAATATAGGCCATAGCACCTACTTCAAGCTCGGGTGGAAAAATTTTAGGGTTAAAGATGAGTACAAGGGCCAAGCCTGAGTTTTGTATGCCTGTTTCTATTGAAATGGTACGCCAGTTAATACGTTTTAATTTTGTTAATTTTGCCAGATAAAAGCCGGAAGAGAGGGCAATCAGATTGTGGAAAAACACAATAAGTGTTACCCATTCAATATGCCGAATAAAAAGAGAGAAGTTATTGGAGAATGCTACAGCAATAAAACCTATGAATGCAAGTATTGAAAAGGTTTTAATGGGTTTAATAATTTTATGAGTGAGCTGTGGAAAATACCGTGAAAATTGAAGTCCGGCGATAAGCGGAATACCTAAAATTATAAAAACAGTGATAAACATCTGGATGGGATCAATTTCTAAGGGCTGCACCAAATCAGAATGTTTTTCGGCGTAATGAATAAACATATTACCATAAAAAGCAAAATTGACAGGCGTTAAAACAATAGCCCCAAGGCTCGAAATACCTGTAAGGCTTACAGAAAGCGCAGTATTACCTTTGGCTAAATGCGATATGAAATTTGAGATATTTCCACCCGGACAGGAGGCCACCATAATCATCCCCAGTGCTACGCCAACTGTAATAAAATCGCTAATCAGAAGCGAAAACAAAAAAGTTAGGCCCGGCAGCATAATGAATTGCGATAAAAAACCAATAATAGCACTTTTGGGCTTTTTAAAAATTTCTTTAAAATGATGGGGTTTAATTTCTAATGCAACGCCAAACATTACAAAAGCCAGTACCAGGTTAAGTACGAATAGTCCCTGGCTGTTAAAGTTTAATTCTAACTTATCGAGTAGTAAAAGTTCCTCATGCATAGTTTTTTACTTTTCCAAGAAGCTCATAAGCCTCAGCATCAGTTATTTCTATATTGTAAAATGTGCCAACTTGCAATATTCCGGAATTTTCAATGACGATTTCTTCATCTACCTCTGGTGAATCGAATTCACTTCTGCCATAATAGATGCCACTTTCTTCCCGGTCAATTATTACCCGAAGTGTTTTACCAATCATAGATTCATTTCTTTCGAGTACGATTTTGTGTTGTGTCTCCATTAACTGTTCAAGTCGCTGCTCTTTTACTTCTTCAGGTACATTGTCTTGCAAATGCTCATAAGCATAGGTATAGTTTTCATGTGAATAGGGAAATGCACCTAAACGATCGAATTTAGTACTGCGTACAAAATCGAGTAACTGCTCAAAATCTTCTTCTGTTTCACCCGGAAATCCTACCATCATTGTGGTACGTATAGCAATGCCGGGTACCTTTTGTTTGATGTTTTGAATTAACCCGCTCATTTGCTTGCTGTTATGTCCTCTTTTCATGGCTTTAAGCACCCGGTCAGATATGTGTTGCACAGGGATATCCAAATATCGGCAGACCTTTGGATTAGCGTTGATTTCGTCAAACAAATCATCAGGAACACCTGTCGGGTAGGCATAATGCAATCGAATCCATTCTATTCCTTTAATCTCAGATAACGCTTTTACCAGATCGGTGAGGGTAGGAGTACCATCCAAATCCCGTCCATACCAGGTTAAATCCTGTGCAATTAGTATAAGTTCTTTTACACCTGTTTGTGCAAGGAAGTTAGCTTCTTTTACAAGCTGCTGTATGGGTGCAGATTTATAGGTACCTGTAATTACGGGGATGCTACAGAAGGCGCATTTTCGATGACAACCTTCTGCAATTTTTAAATAACTGTAATGACTGGGAGTTGAAATTACCCTTTCATGGTCGTAGGCCGCCTCATGTTTGCCGTTTAAAGCACCCAGTATTGCCTGAAAATCATACTTTCCAAACCAGCCGTCGACTTCTGGTATTTCTGCTTTTAATTGTTCTTTAAAAATTTGAGTTAAACAACCGAAAACACCAACAAATGCACCAGTTTTTTGATTTTTAAGAGCAACTGCTTCAAGGATGGTATTTATTGATTCTTCCTGGGCGTCGTGAATAAAGCCACAAGTATTGATTAGTGTATAGTCATGTAAATCAGGATGATCATAAACAACCCTAAACCCATTAACTTGTAACTGCCGGGCGAGGTGTTCGCTATCCACAAGATTTTTACAACAACCTAAATTTATGATATTGACGTTCTTCAATTTATCTATTCTTGAAAATGAAACAGGTAAGACTTTAAATTATTATAACTAACTAAAAAGGGAGTCGACAAATTCTGTTTTATTGAATATTTGAAGATCTTCCACTTTTTCACCAATGCCAATGTATTTTACGGGCACCTGTAATTGATCTGAAACACCAATTACAACGCCACCCTTAGCTGTACCATCGAGTTTAGTGATGGCCATAGCTGTAATTTCTGTAGCTTTGGTAAACTGTTTGGCTTGTTCAAAAGCATTTTGACCTGTTGAACCATCCAGAATAAGTAAAATTTCGTGTGGTGCATCAGGAATAACCTTTTGCATAACCCGCTTGATTTTAGAAAGTTCGTTCATCAGATTTACTTTATTGTGGAGGCGGCCAGCCGTGTCAATAATAACCACATCGGCATCTTTCTTTTGGGCCGAAACCACCGTATCGTATGCAACCGAAGCAGGGTCTGATCCCATTTTCTGCTTAATCAGTGGCACGTCGACGCGTTGGCTCCATATTTCCAATTGCTCAATGGCAGCTGCGCGGAAAGTATCGGCAGCACCAATAACTACATTTTTGCCATTTTGCTTGTATTTGTGAGCCAGTTTCCCAATGGTTGTGGTTTTGCCCACACCATTGACACCAACTATCATTATAACATAGGGTTTTTTACCTTGCGGCAATTCCCAGGTGGTTTCGTCAGTATTTTCCGATTCGGTGAGTAATCCCGTGATTTCGTTACGCAAAATCTGATTAAGTTCGGTAATAGAAGTATATTTTTCTTTTGCTACCCGTTCTTCAATGCGTTCAATAATCTTTAGTGTGGTATTGACACCCACGTCAGAGGTTATGAGAATTTCCTCCAACTCATCTAAAACATCGTCATCAACTTTTGATTTACCCACCACAGCCCTGGACAGCTTTTGGAAGACGCTTTGTTTTGTTTTAGACAACCCCTGGTCAAGGTTTTTCTTTTTATCTTTTGAAAATATTCCCATCGTCATTAGTCAT
This sequence comes from Salinivirga sp., assembly GCF_055145285.1. Classification (NCBI taxonomy): domain Bacteria; kingdom Pseudomonadati; phylum Bacteroidota; class Bacteroidia; order Bacteroidales; family Salinivirgaceae; genus Salinivirga; species Salinivirga sp. The sequence goes on from NZ_JBSRDC010000064.1 coordinate 29,134, forward strand.
TTAACGTGAGTTCGATATAAGTCAAATTACAACTATTTTATAACCAACACCCTAATCTTTGTCCGATTTGATTATTCGGTGCTTCAGTAATTTCTTTTTGTTGGGTATTCAATTCTGCTCAATTGTAAACGTATCAGCAAGATAGCCCTGTAAATTGAAAACGAATAGCTATAATTGTTTCCTTCTTTTCTTACGTCGAACTGAGGTTCATTTAAGCCGTGCAATTTAGCAATATTTCCCATAAAAAAAAAGGCCTGTTGAGTGCAGGCCTTTTGAGATATTGAATGAAAATTCATTACTTTTTATCGAAGAAATCTTTCACGTGCTCGTTATTTACCATTCCTTCTTTGAATTGATATGCACCACTTTTTGGTGATTTTACCATTTTAATAACTTTGGCAAATTCTTTTCCTGTACCCGATTTAAGGGTTGCAACTACTTTCTTAGCCATATCTTATTATTTAATTTCTCTGTGTAAAGTTACTTTTTTCAATACTGGGTTGAACTTTTTCAACTCAATACGGTTGGGTGTATTCTTACGATTTTTCGTAGTGATGTAGCGTGATGTACCCGGTTTTCCGCTATCTTTGTGTTCAGTGCATTCTAATATTACCTGCACACGATTTCCTTTCTTCTTTGCCATGACTGATCTCCCTCAATTAATATTTTGTAATATATCCTTTTTCTTTTGCCTCTTTCAACGCAGTTGAAAGGCCTTTTTTATTAATTACGCGCAGCCCATTAGCAGAAACACGCAAAGTGATCCATCTATCCTCTTCCGGATGAAAGAAGCGCTTTTTTAACAGGTTGGGATAAAATTTCCTTTTCGTTTTAGCATTAGAGTGCGAAACGTGGTGTCCAACCATTGGTCTTTTTCCTGTAATCTGACAAACTCTCGACATCTTTCTATATTTTAAATTCTTTTTCCAAATCGGTGTGCAAATGTCAAGATAATAAATGAATAAATCAAATATTTTTTCAAGAAATTAGCATATAAACCCAAGAAAAATTAAATTTTTAACTTTTACTAAGCCATTCAATCATTTTATACATGGCTACAGTTGCGGTTCTTTCTATGTTTACCATGCGATCGTGGGTGAAAAGAAAACGTTTTGTATGTACTTCGCCATCTAAGTAAATTCCTATCCAAACTGTTCCCACAGGTTTTTCCTCTGTGCCACCTGTTGGTCCGGCAATTCCGGTGGTTGAAATAGCATAATCAGTATTTAATGCCCTGGCGGCTCCGGTGGCCATTTCCCTGGCCACTTGTTCACTTACTGCTCCATATTTTTGGAGCGTGGCAGCTTTTACACCCAGTAAATGCTCCTTGGTCTCATTGCTATAGGCGGTAATTCCTCCTTTAAAATAAATGGAAGCTCCGGCCACCGAGGTCAATCTATGACCCAGTAATCCACCAGTACAGCTTTCAGCCGTACAAATGGATTTGTTACTGTCTTTTAATATTTTACCTAATGTGTATTCAACCTTTTCTTTACCTTCCGTTACGATTTGTTTGCCTAAAAGATTATATAAGATGCTGGCTTGCTTATCCAGATTATCTGAAAGGTTTATTTTATCTTTTAACCTTAGGCGAATAACACCCGGAGATGGTAAATAGGCAAGTTCGAGGGTTTCAGGCAGGTTGTTTTCCCATTGCTCCAGCATTGCAGCCAGTTCACTTTCCGGATATCCCACTACGTGGAAAGTGCGATACACGTGGGCTTCTAATGAAAAATATTTGTATAGCTCAGGCATAACCTGATGCTCAAACACGTGTTTCATCTCAAAAGGGACACCGGGCATGGAAACTATTATGCTATTCATTTTTTTAAATAGCTGAACTGGAGCTGTGCCAATAGGATTGCATAAAACGCGAGCATTGTCAGACACAAGTGCCTGTGCCTTATTGGTTTCCGACAACTGCAGATAGCCGCGTTTTTTAACGATAAATGCTTTTATATCATCAAGTACATCCTCATTTACAACCATTTCACCGCCAAAATATTCATTGAGCGCCAATTTTGTGCGGTCATCGTTGGTAGGCCCCAGTCCGCCGGTTAGTAATACCAGGTCGGTTTGCTGAATAGCATCATGAAGCGTTTTTTTAATTTGTTCAGGTTGGTCGCTGATACTCCTGATTTCCTTTACTTCGAAACCTTCATGATAAAGAAAATCGGCCAGCCATGCAGAGTTACTATCTACAATCTGACCAATAAGTATTTCGTCTCCTATAGTTATAATGGTTGCTGAATATTGTGCCATAAACTATCGTTTAAGTTTAAGTATGCGGCGGCGGAACGTGGTCGGTCTGTTAACCGGAAAAACTCCATACTGGGCATTTCTGATATCTTCTACGGTATAAAATGCTGAAGGATTATATTGCTGTATTATATCTTGAACTTGCTGTAGTTTTTTTCTTTTCAAAATAATATAGATGACATTGACTCTTGAAAATTTGCCTTTGGCATCGATTTCTGTCACACCAAAACCTTCCTTATACAAAGCACTCACAAGTTCGGTGGTATCTTTTTGTGTGATGATACGAAAAACCAGTGTACCCATGGCCAGTTTTTCTTCCAGCATCATTCCAATATAGTTGCCTGCAGCAAAACCGCCTGCATAGGCAATATAACAAACCCAGTTGTCCAGGTTCTGGAGAATTTCTCCCATCGCCAAAATCCATATCAAAACCTCAAAAAAGCCCAGAAGGGGAGCTAAAACCCGGTTGCCCCGCGATACAATTATTATGCGAATGGTTCCGATGCTCACATCCAGTATGCGGGCTACAAAAATTAATGCAGGTAAAATTACATAAGTATACCACTCCATAGTTTAGTATTGTGCGTTATCGTACCAATTTTCTCTTTTATCATATTTCAAATCCTGCAAAATGGATGATTTTACACCAATGGTAAATGAATAACTTTGTCGATCGCCGAAAGGTACCCAGTGAAAACTCATAACCCAACAGTGCAGGTCTCTTGTAATATCGAGTGTTGTGGCGGACATTTTTCTTCTTTCAATATCGTATCCTGTGCGGAATCCAATCTTCCAGTTGTCTGTTACACTGAAATTTCCTCTCAGTCCCACGGTTTGTACCACACTTTTAGTATTCTGTGGTTTACTAAAGGTATACTTATAATCAAGGGTAAAACTCCATGGAATATCAAAATAATCGTAATAGTCTGTTACAACCTTTTGCTGTTCTTCTTCCGAGACTTCATCACCCTCAAACATTTTGGAATCGAGTTTAAAATTGAACGAGACAGATGCCCGGGTAATGCGGCCTAATTTACCATCGACATTAAACTGGTATTTGTCGATTTTTTTAAATGTTATAGGATCTAAGGCGTAAGGGTCCATTGTAGCGTTAAATCGCACATTAACCTTTTGAAAAAGGTTTGTAGAAGCTCTCATCGATAAGGGGCTCCAGTTCATTGAATCGGCTACAATATTATAGTTGGTAGAAAAATTCAGCGTTTTCAGCAGGTCTATTTTTTTTGTGCTTGATGTGGAATCGTTTGGTGTACGAATTTTCATACTTACCTGGTTACCCAAACTTAAATTTATTGATCCTGACCTGGTACCCGATGGCACTCCGTAAATACCATTGTCGTAATAACTGTAGGTTCGGTCGGGGGCTCCTTCAACATGATCGTAATATCCGTATTTATCCAATGTGAAATTGGGTCGGTAACTATAAGAAACCGATGGTGAGTGTACAAACCTAATGGCTTCGACAGGCATATAAGGTTGGAAGGTATAGAGCCCGTATAAGGTTGTATTAACTCCAGCACTCACGTTGTAATCGTATACGCGATTGAAACCTGTAATGGTATCTGTAGTTGTTTTTCCATAAACAGTATCCTGACCTACAAAAAGGCTTTCCTCATATTTTTTGCGTAAAGAGTTAAAATACCAGCGTTCTGTATAACTGGCACTGGGTGAAAAATTGAGGAATTTTAGAATTTTGGCAGACGTTTTTACGCCCAAATCATGCTTTACACCAAATTTAAATTCTTCTACAACATCTTTTTTAAAAAGTTCATCTTCTTTCACGGTAAACCTATTTTCAAGTCTTGAACCATAGGTAATACCAATTTTTTGCAAAATATTGGGTGGTTTATTTGAATTTTTGGGTTCAAAGGGAGTTATTCTTTGCATATTCAGGTTTAAACTTGGTAAAGTCATGGCCACCGTGCTGTCTTTGGTATTGAGCGTATGCCTGAGCTGGGCATTAAAGGAAAACGGGGTTCCCGGCAGGCTGTGACTATAGTTCACCGATGAATTCACTGTATTTTGCAGGTAATTATTCATTTGAGTAGAATACCTGTTGGCCGATGTGCTTTTAAGATTTACATTGGCCGAAAAATTACTGTTTGGCCTTGCTTTTGGATCCTGACTGTGATGCCACGTGAGGTTGTATGCATCGGTATTTACATAGTCTGCAAGTCCCTTTTCGCTCTCAATAATTTTTGAGAGCATAAAAGATAACTGCCCACTATAGCGATATCGCTTTTTGTATCGCGATGAAACAGTTGCTTCGTAACTTCCTTTTGAGTAAATACTACCCACAACCTTAAGATCCATATAGTCGCTTAAAGCCCAGTAATAACCAAGGTCTTCGAGTGAAAAACCTCGTCTTTCAGACTCGCCGTATCGTGGGAGAAGCAATCCGGAGGTTTTTTCTTTTGTAAACGGGAAAAAACCAAAGGGAATCGCAATGGGGGTAGGAACATCCTCAATGACGAGATAAAGCGGGCCGGAAACAATTTTATCGTTTTGAATCACCCTTGCTTTGCTCATAGCGATGTAATAATGCGGGTGCTCGTGGTCGCATGTTGTATACTTTCCGGCTTTTAGATCAATGATGTTATTGGAATGTTTCTTGGTACGGCGACTATGTAAAAAACCACCGTCTTGTTCGGTCACCACGTCAGTAATTATCCCTTTTTTGGTTTTGAAATTGTACCTTATTTCTCGAGATTCATAAAGGTCTTGACCCTCTTTAAATATAGGTAGTCCTATTTCATTGCCCAGTGAGTCTGTTCTGCCCTTCGCAAAAATTTCATTTTTATTAAAATTAATATCAATATATGCTGCTGTAAGCTCTATATTGTCATATAATACTTTGGCATTACCTTTTAAAATAATGCGTTTTTCGTTTAAGAAAGATTCAATGGAATCTGCTGCCTGGTAATCGACCGGGCTGGATAGGGTAGATGTGGCAGTTGGTTCAAGTGTGTCACTCCTGACACTGGAAGTATCGTTAGCAACATAGGCCAATGATGCGGTATCCCTAAAGGGAATGGAATCCTCTTTGACAGATATGGGAGCTTCCTGACCCTGTAAATTTGCAGAGCAAAGTATCTGAGCAATAGTAAGGTATATAATATATCGAATAAAAACCTTCACCACAAATTTCAAATCCCGTTAGTTTGTTCTATTTTTGTTTGTTCTTGATGCATAATTTTTGCGGTTCAAAACTAATTAAAATCTTTTATTCCTTATGAATCGTTTACAGAAGATTTCGCTTATATACGTAATATTTGGTATGTTTATTTTGCCAATCACCTCACATTGTGCTGTAGATGAGGATCAATTTGTTGTTGTACTTGACGCAGGGCATGGCGGAAAAGACAGTGGCGCCCGAGGTAACTTTTCGATGGAAAAAGATATAGTATTAGATATTACTAAACAGGTAGGCCATTATCTGAAAAAACATTTACCCGATATAGAAGTTATTTATACCCGTGAGGATGATAGTTTTGTAAAACTTTTTAAACGCGCTGAAATAGCCAATCGGAAAGAGGCCGATCTTTTTGTTTCGATTCATGCCAATGCATCACCCAGCATCAGGGCTTTTGGCACAGAAACTTTTGTAATGGGTTTGCATAAAACAGAAAGTAATCTGGAAGTAGCTCAAAAAGAAAATGCTGTAATAACCCTGGAGGAAAATTATGAAGAACATTATGAAGGCTACGACCCCCACAGTGCTGAGTCATTCATAATATTTTCTTTGATGCAGAATGCCTTTTTAGATCAAAGTCTCAGGGCAGCAGAATTAACCCAAAAGGAATTCAGAGAGCGGGCCAAACGTAAAGACAGAGGTGTTAAACAGGCCGGGTTTCTGGTATTATGGAAAACCACAATGCCAAGTATTTTGATTGAAACCGGGTTTATTTCAAATAGTAATGAAGAAGCCTATTTAAACTCTGAACAAGGTAAAGATTATCTGGCATCGGCTATTTTTAGAGCCATTCGGTCTTATTATGATGAAATGAAGGCACAAAGAGCCGATAAAAATAATTATGCCAATGATCAGGAGATTCAACCAAAAGCAGCGAACAAAAAAGATATTTATTTTATGGTTCAGCTTACAGCCTCCTCTCAAATGGCCGACACCACAAAGGAACCATTTTCCAGGCTTACCAAACCCGTAGCGGTAGAGAAAATCGGTAATTATTATAAATATTTTTACGGCAAATTCGACAATTATGATGAAGCCAAAAAATTGCAAAAACAATGTGAATCACATTTCCCGGATGCTTTTATTGTAGCTTTTGAAGGAGATAATCCCATTTCTGTACAAAAGGCTATGAAAAGTGTTCAATAAAATTGTATATTGGTTGACTTTAATTGATACAGGCAAATTTTTGTGAAAAAAAAGCATTCATTAAGTAGCCAAAAAAATAGTAGAATGAACCGAGCCATGACAAAATTTTTAACATACACCGCTTGCCGTCTAAAGCTTCAGCGTTCAGCTGCGGCAAGCCTTCGGCGACCGAAGGGTGGCGCACTCGCATGATTATAACGAAGCTACAAATAGTGCGTGGCATGTATTTAATGTATCATCGCGAGCTTCCCCGCCTTTTGCGGGGCAGGCTATTCGACCATTGAAAATTAAAAATAAACAGATGAATAATAACTATAAATACATTTTAATAGGCCTTTTAGCGGCAATTACGATATTGGTTTTTGTTTTTGGATTAAATTATCTGAAGGGCAAAAATTACTTTATCGAAGAAGATACTTATTATGTGGTTTATGACCGGATTGAAGGGCTAACCAAATCGAGTCCGGTTATATTGAATGGTTACAATGTTGGGCAGGTTCGCGAAATCAGATTTAATAACCTTCAGAAAGGAAACTTGCTGGTTAAATTTGTTGTAAAAAAAGATATTAATATTCCAGATCAATCTATTGCCCGTATTTTTAGTCAGGACTTGATGGGTACAAAAGCCATTGATCTTATATTTTCTAATCAGAATAATTTACTTCAATCCGGAGATACACTGATTGCCGAAACAGAAGAGAGCCTTAAGGAACAAGTTAGTATTGAGATGCTCCCGTTAAAAAATAAGGCAGAAGATTTATTACAGGAGATGGAAAATGCCATTAAAATTATCAACCTGATTTTTAATGAACGAACACGTCAAAACCTGAAACAAATTATTGAAGAATTGAATTATACCTCCAGAAACCTTCGTTCCAGTACAGCCAGTGTGGATTCATTACTTATAGGAGAAAAAGAACGTATTCATCGTTTATTGGTAAATCTGGAGTCTATAACCAACAATTTTAGCAAAAATAACGGAAATATAACCGGCTTGATGGCCAATTTAAAAGCCTTAACAGACTCATTAAATAAGGTAGACTTTAAAGGAACTACTGACGAGGTTGATTCTACATTGCTTGCGATAAATAATATGTTGAATAAAGTTCAATCACAGCAAGGAACACTGGGGAAATTAATTTATGATGATTCTCTTTACAATGCCATTACTAACAGTACAGAATATGTTGGACTTTTGGCCGAAGACCTGCGCATAAATCCCAAAAGATATTTGCATTTTTCAGCTTTCGATCTCGGAAGAACAATGTATGTTTTAGATGAAGATAAAATGCATAAGAAAGCAGGAAAAAATGATGGGGCTTTTTATGTATTGGTAGATGAGTCTGCATCACCTGTTTCGCTCGATTACTATGATAAAATAGACAATGTGGAGCAAAAAGTTATTGATGATACCTATTTATATACAGTAGGGAATTTCGATAAGAAGCGAAAAGCCAGAAGATTTCTGAAAAAAGTGCAGAAAAATTATCCAAAAGCTCGCATAATCTATATTAACAAAGGACAATTTAGCTATGTGGATGATTAAATATATGCATATAGGTAAAATTACCTGTTAATTTTCTGTTAACACTAATTTAACATTCTCGTAATACGTTTAACACTCAACAGTTTAAAAATTACATTAACCTATATTGTTGTTTAATAGCGCATTACAGAGATGAAAAAAAATACATTTCCAAAGGGTTGATTTTAAAATCAATATCAAAAAAATGAAAAATACAAGGGAAAATTTATTTTTTTTTAACTTTTTTTTTCACCAATTTAGTATTCTGAATAAAAAAAATAATCATTAATATAAATTGTTAGGAATAAGCTCGCTATGGATCACAAAGAAGCATGGGATCAATGTCTTTCAGTTATCCGGGATAACATACCGGAGAGAAGTTTCCAAACCTGGTTTAGTCCAATAAGGCCACTTAAGTTATTAGATCAGGTGCTCACAATAGAAGTGCCCACATCATTTTTTTATGAGTATCTTGAAGAACACTTTATTGATATTCTTCGAAAGACCTTATTTAAAATTATAGGAGAAAATGCCAAGTTAGAGTACAGTATCATTGTGCATAATAACACGCATAATTCAAAGCCT
>NZ_JBSRDC010000065.1:0-55685 GCF_055145285.1 Salinivirga sp.
ACAGCCATAATTTTAAACACCGCCCATATGTTAGAAAAACAAAAGTAGTCCCCCAATTGTAAAAAACAAAATCATAATGCACTCAATGGAAGTTATTTATGCGTTTGTGTTTTCAAGTTGGGTTAAAAACTTTATGGCCAGATACAGAATCGGTTTTCAACAAAATTGTTGAATCCTATACCAGAAAGGTCGTTGGGTGTGATGATATCGCAGATGCCATGGCTTTAGCATTATCCGCCATTTTTTATTATCCAGATTATTATCTTGTACTTCCTGAAGTGCATAACTCACAGCAATCAGAATACCAATCGAAAATTGTTGTACCACAAAAAAAGCTACCCCAATTTTTGAGGTAGCTTTAGTTCATTTATTTGCTTTTTATCTAAAAGTTTGTCGTAATGTTATGTTTATAAAGCTTATAAGTATCCCTTTCTCCGGAATTTTTTCCTTTGTAATAAATCATTCCGTTCACCATAGACTCTTTATTGGAGCTGTATTTATCTATTTCCAGTGGTTTGTCAAGCTCCAGTTTAAGTTCATGTTCACCTTTTCCGCTAAAGGTCCGGTTAATGTTATTGAATGAAATGGGGGCCAGGTTATCATATTTAAGCACAATGCTTTCAATCGTAAATGGACTCTCATATTTTGATGCAATATTGAATGTAATTGTAATGTCTTTTGCCAAAGTATCTTCAATTGTTTCTGCATTCATTAGTATGTCAGAGTGCATGTAAATTTCAACCTTTTCAGCGTTGATGTTGAAATGAAAATCATGTTGCAGTCGGTTATACCTGATGTTGTGCATTACACGGATCAGGTTATTGGGATCTTCATAGCAATACTGTGGGTCGTATTTTATTTTCCAACCACTTTTTGTAGGCTCTACGGTTTTTATAGTAGCACATTTGTTCGGATTCAGGACTCTGGGCTTTTGTGAAGCTTTAATAATTTGATCTCCAACGCGCAAAGAGTAAACGATTTCCCCCAAACGATTTACTTCCGGGTGTATAGTAATAGATTTTAATCTGGTAATGATGCGGCTTATTCCTGTAGCTGCCGTGTTTTTACGTGGTCCAATAAAACGATCTTGTAATTGTTGCAGCTCTTTTATGGCACCCTCCATACGTTCAACGGAATTCATATTGGGCACTTCGGCAATAATGGCATTGAGTTGCTCAGTGAGTTCGCGGTCCATTTTTTCAAAAGCCATGACCAATTTCTTAAGCTCTATGGATGAGAAAGGATACTTCACATGATAATGAGCTATCACTTCATCCGTGCTTTTATCTTTAACTTTTTCCCAATAAAATTCTTCTGCTTTATTGAGTGATATTCCTTTCACAAATGTAACTTCTGTTGCTTGTGTTTTTGTTGTAGACTCGTAATTTTCAGCATAATTGCTGATATTATTATACATTTCTTCTTTCCGGTTCATTTGGCTTTCGAATTGGACATTTTCTGCCACAGCCCGAATGATTTTTTCCTTTATTCTGAGTACTGCGTCCTGTTTGGCGTCTTCGAGTGTTGCTCCCGTGCCCACAATGATGATATAATTTTTTTCAAGACCATTGACCCAATCAGGGGCTCTCCGCTCACTACTTTCTATAACTTTTTTGCCTTTTTGGGCCTGGGCCGGGGCAAATGCAAATAATAGCATTGCGAATAGGAGGATATGTGTAATTTTTTTCATGCGACTAAATTTTGGTAAATAATCATACAATTTACAAAAACCGATATTTGATACAAAAATACTTCACTGATTTTTTACACAGATTGGTGTGACTGTGTATATGGCAGGTATAAAAGTTAGATTTTATGCCATTTAATATCGGTAGCATACAAAAAAATCAGTATTCGGCGTACCGGAATACTGATTTTTTTTGTATAGTTCAGTTTCATTATGGATTTTCTCTTTCGAGTTTGTCCATTTCGTCGTCAAACTTCTCTTTAAACTTCATGCGGTCATACTTCAACTGAAGTTTTTTGTCTTTCGAGATTTTTTCATCAATTCCGTTGTAGATGTGGTCTTTTTTAACCTGGATAGCAAGATACGTACGGTAATTTCCGTTATCTAACGTACCTGTTTTTTCGCAGGTAACAGCAACTTCAACGAGTTCTTGTTTTACAACGTCGCGAGCCATTTGCTCAAAACTTTGCTCAAACTCCATAGCATCACCAACGTCGATTTCGTTAGTATACTGTTCTGTTACAGACTTAATTGTAGAATTAATAAGTCCGGCAAGACGAGTTTTTGCATTCATCATTGCTTTGTCTTTGGAAGTAGCCAAATTGCGGCTATCTCCATTGCCTGTAGCACGGAAATATTCCGAATCAGAGTACCCTTTTTCCTTGCAGGGTATGTCGACTTCCTGGAATCCTGAATCTGTTTTTGCTGTTTCCTTGGGGCCTCCGCAGCTCATAAATGTAACTACGGCGAACATCATTGTAACTGATAATAGTCCTGTCAATTTCATTTTCATAACTGAAAAATTTAATGATTACTTGGTAAATTTGATAAATATATTCTTTTTAGACAAAATATTTTGGTGAATAGCTGTGTTAATGATATATTAAATTTTTTAAAGTCCTGTTTGTTAGTTTTTTACAATGGTTGTTCCAAAGCTCTTTACAATGCGTTTTTCTGGTGAAATACTGAATATCCAATCCAAAATCGGTTTATAGGCCACTTTTCCGGTAAAAGGAATTGGTTCTTTTAAGAGTACTATGATGATACGATGTGGTTCTTCTTTAAGTTTAGTTGAAACCTCATAATCAATGTATGTTACTGTTGGGAAATTTTGCATGGAATAAGCCTGGAGTAATTGGCTCTTCTCATATTGGTTAGGATATAACTGATAAGATTCCTGCTCCCTGGCTATGAGAAATATGCGGGCGTAACAGTCCATTGTAGGTTTTACTGTGAAAGTGATGCTGGAAGGACTTGTATAATAACTGTTTAAACCTTCTACCCAGGCATCAAAAGTTCGGTCTTCTTTTTTATCGTACTTAATGACTTTGGCATCTGTGAGAACTGTAATTTTTAAAGCAAAATTTTTGGCTTCGAATTGGGCTAAAGTGTCTTTCACTTTTACCGATTGCACAACACCACTAATATTTGTAAACACATCAGACATGAATATTTCTTCGTATGCTTCTGAAGTCTCGCTCTTGTACAGGTTTTGGTAAGTATTAATTTGTTCATGAATACCTGCTTCGGAGAGTGCATTGAGTTTGGCGTTACTTATAGCTTTTTCAATAATTTCTGCCGGGGCTGTGTTTATCCCACCAATTGCCTGACCTTTAATGTTCTCAAGTTCAATAATTTTGTTTTTTTGAGCTTCAGCATCAAAAGTAGAGCAGATTATCAAGCATATTAATAATGCGTTCTTCATAAACCACTAAATCTACATATAAAAATAATATAAAAATCAAATTTTACTGACTATCTGAAGTATTTTATGAGAAATATTAAAAACGGACATTTTTTAGGTAGAGCTCTTGACGGACAAAAGTTAATTCATACAAACAAGAAGGGCAAAAAAAAAGATGCCTTTGGTTAAGCATCTTTTTTTCTGTTTCTGTATATGGAATAAACTAATAATCCTCCTGCCAACAGGAATGCACCTCCCGAAATGGGAACCGGAGTTCCACCGCCTCCTCCTGGAGGTGGCGGCGCAGCTTTGGTTCCTGAACTGTTATTCTTACCAAAACCATCTTTTTTAAAAGTACTTTCCTTCTTTCGCTTGAACTGCGAATCATTTTGTCCAAAAATACTACCAGTAAAGGAAATAAGAAATATAAAAGTAAGTATGTAAATTAATCTCCGCATAATTGTTCTATTGCTTGCTAACTAACGTTTTTCGGTACAAAAATGTTTTATCGGTAAAAATATTTACGACAAATATATCTGTTTTTTCTGGAATGGGAAATTGAAAACGTTCTTTAGTTGTTAATTCTCTGTTAATTACGGTTCTACCCATCATATCACTTACAATAATCCTTCCATTTTTTATCGGTGTTGTTGTTTCAATAATTAGCTGATTGTTATTAATATAAGCTAACACTTCTTGCTTTGGATTATGTATCCCGGTTTGTGAAGAAGCATTTTTTGTAACAATGATTGAAAACCGGTCGTTTACCTGGTTTAGGTCTGTATCGACGAATTCGTAATCTGAACTTCTTAGATCTATAGTATCAAATGTATAATGGTCGGCCAGCAAAATATCAATGCTGTCTGGCATTTGATCAACTTCACTCATTGAGAGTGTGATGGAACCTTGCTGGTTGTTTTTAAACCCAACAGGGATTTCGTAATAAACAGGTTCTTCATCCAGAATGGCAGGATCAAGTGTACTTATTGCCAGCTGGTCATTCTCATTGGTAATGCTGTATAATTGTGGAATATCGGCATTTGAGGTAAATAATTTATGTCCATCAAGCGAATTATCGTAATTTGCTGTTCCTCCCGGATAAAAGACAATATAAGCATTGTCCTGTCCAATACCGTTATCAATATGTAGTGTAAAAGCAGATTTGTCTGGATTCTTTTCAACTGCCGGTTTTTTATAGTAGCTGGTACCTGACTTTATTCTTAAACTATTGGAAAGTGTAAGGGTTGCTGATGCAACGTCTGCAAAGACAAAGAAACCCTGACAAGGCTGTATATAGTTGGCGTTGGCATCACCACTACTTGTCGATGTATTGTATTGTATATAGTTAGAACCATTCCATTGATAAACGGTACCGCTTATTCCTGTTTCCGGAGTGTATAAGTTCCAGTCAATAGGACTCGGGTAGGGGTTGCCTATTAGGTTCCAACCGTAAGCCGTATCACTTGTGTTGCTATTGGTTACACCTATGCTTTGGTTATCATTATTGAAACTTGAACCGGAGAATTCAATTGTTCCGTCTGCCGCAGTTGCGTACTGAACACTGTAGCCCTCCATAGGGCTTAGTGTACTGGAAGAGTTGAGTGAATTCCACGCCGCATCAGGTTCACTCCAGGTAGCAGTAATGTAACCAATAAATGGATCTACAGCTGCACCATTGGTCGGATTCCCAACCAGATGCCAATTGGCATCATTCATATGCCGGTTGTAAATGGCGTTGCTTGCACTAACAGAGCCTGTACCACTTATAATTAAAGCGCCCTGATCCGTTCCATCAGATTCGATTGTTAAGTCACCACTTATTGTCAGGTCACCACTATTATCAATAGTTAAGTTGCCACCAGACGCTATTGTCATTGAACCAATGCTTTGCGTAGAGTTAAGCTGTGCATCATTGTTTGAACCAGCATCAGCTATAATTACTTCTTGCGCGGAGTAAGGAGCTTTGGATGTACTCCAGTTGGCATCATCAGTCCATGTTGAACTGACAGATCCGTTCCAGGTAGCCTTCCCTAAGAGTATTCCGGAATTGATGGATGGGTATACTTTATCATAATACTTAGGATCATTATTATTGTATTCAAAAACTGTAAAGTGATAGTTCTTAGTTTCATCTAATCCACTTACTGAGACCGAGGTTCCAGTACCGCTATAAACACACTGTTCACCTGAATTATTCCAGGTGTTGTCGGCAGTGTATGTAGTCCCATCAGTTCTTTCTGTTAGTTCACTTGTATTCATAAATACCACACAATTATCTCCATTTCCTCTAGTCCAGTTTACGGTTGCAGAGGTTCCTGTCACATCTGTAAAGTTAACATTAGAAGCATGTGTCCGGGGTTTTCCTTTTAGGGTTGTTCCTTGAATGGTAGCGGGGTAGTCTTGTCTTACGTTACAATTAATTCCGTCTATATCCTCAGCTTTTGCCGGTAAAACCACAAAAGTATAATTTGTGTTCGAAGAAAGAGTGTCATATAGTTTAGAAGTAGAATTTTCAACCGTTGCATTGGCAAATGTTTCATAATAAGCTTTTGCTTCACTACCTGGCATGTCAATGATGTTATCAATTGAAGGTTGACTTGTGCCCTCAACTCCTTTGATTACCCAAAATGTAACCCCAATAGAGTTGCTCCATGAAAACGATAATGAAGTACTATCCTGTGATGAGACACTTACACTTTGAGTAGAAAGCGTTGGCTGCGGCCATGGTTGTGTTGTAAATGATTGTACATCTGAGTATGTTGTATCAACTCCTGTTTCAATAGCATATACCCTGAAGAAATATTCTGTACTGGTGCTTAAACCTGTAACACTGTCCTGATATACACTGCTTGAAGGTGATGTGTTAAAAACTTTATTGGTGAAGTCAGGATTACCACTACTTGACCAAATAACGCCACACTCACCCATACTGCTTGAGTTAAGCGTGTACTCTATTATAGCAAATTTGCCTTCTTTCCGGTGTTGGCTTATGTCTGTAATGGTTTGCCCTTTAATTGTTAAGGCTCCGAAAAACAGAATAATAAAAGTCAGTTGCAGGGGTAGTAATTTTTGCATATCTTGATGTGTTTAATGGTCTGATTTTATGATATCTTGTAGTTTGGTTACATTATACAAATATACGAAAATTGAGCCAAAATGTTTAAATGAATTGACTAATTGGCTTTTTATTAGGATTAAAGGTTTTGATGCTAATATTTTATTTGTCATCTTTGCCTTTTAGTACTACTTATTAGAAATAACTTGAGAATGCGAGTCATATATATCCTCCTGGTTCTGTTATTGTTTACGCAATGTACACAATATAAAAAACTTGTTTACCTGCAACAAGATGAAACATCAAGTGATTCCACCCGTTTGGCAGCTATTGATAAATATGAATTGAGTCCCGGTGATTTGTTACATGTAAGGGTTTACTCTCCCGATCCCACCATTAATGCCATGTTTAATTTTGAAACGGAGCAAGGCAGGTCCAATTATAACGATATTTCGCTGTATTTAAATGGGTTCCAGATCAATGACAGTAGCCACATAGAATTGCCGGTTATTGGCGTTATTGATCTTGAAAAACAAACTATGGCTGAAGCACGGCAGACAATTACCGATAGTGTTAATACCTATATTAGTGATGCCTCAGTCAGGGTAAAATTGCTGAGTTACCGGGTAAATGTAATCGGAGAAATATCACGACCCGGTATTGTGAATGTTTACAGGCATCAATCCAATATTTTTGAGGTGCTTGGTATGGCCGGCGATATTAACCCAATGGGTGACCGAACACAGGTAGAAGTATACCGACAGCACGAAAGGAGCAAACTAAAAATGACCATTGACCTAACACAGTACGAAGCGCTAAGTAGTCCGGCTTATCATATTTATCCCAACGATATTATATATGTAAGACCTTTGAGAGCAAAGGCATTCAGAGATAATATTCCCATTATTTCTTTATCGCTTACAACCCTAACTACTTTTTTGTTGATCTTAAATTATTTCAGATAAATGCAAGATACACAAACACATAATGTTACCCTAAAAGAGGAGACCATTGATATTAAAAAATATCTTTGGCTCATTATACGAAACTGGTTCTGGTTTACTTCTGCAATTTTAATAGGTCTGGGAAGCGCTTATATCATCAATAGATACTCCGATCCTATTTATCGGGTAAGCATGACCATTATTGTCCAAGATGACGATGGTAGAGGGTATTACAGTGGTGGTAAAAACCTCATTGAGGGGTTTGATTTGTTTCAACAAGGGAAAAAAATAGAAACTGAAATAGCGATTTTAAAGTCGTATAATTTAACGAAACGTACTGTTGAAGCACTCGATTTTCAAATTAGTTATTTTGGTCAGGGGCGAATCCGAGAGCGTCCCCGTTATTTTTTAAATGAGTTTTATGTAGAACTCGATACTTCACATAGTCAGCTTACTTATACACCTATATCTATTACACCTAACGGTACAAATGGGTATCATCTCGAGATTGAAGCGCATGATGTTGAGAAAGACATGAAATATGGAGAGATTTATGAAAGTGAAGCTTTTCGTTTCAGAATAATGATCCGAGACACTCATGCTATTAAAAACCCAAGCCATGATCAGTATTATTTTTATGTCAATTCTATAGAAGGGCTAACCAACAGATACAGGGGAAAGCTCTCTGTGGAGCAAACGACCGAGGAGGGTAGTGTTTTAAGGTTATCAACTGCGGGACCGGTTCCACAAAAGGAAATTGACTATTTGAATAAGCTTGCAGAGGTTTATATTCGGTCGGGCCTGGAAGAGAAGAATATAATAGCTGAAAATACAATTGAGTTTATCGATGAACAGCTTTCTGGCATTGTAGATTCACTTAAAAGGGCTGAACAACAGTTGCAAAATTTTCGCTTAGCCAATGAAATAATAGATATTGAGCAACAAGGCCAGGCATTGTTTGAAAAAATAGATCAGCTACAAACCCAAAAAGCACAAGAGATAGTTCACCGGAAGTATTACAAATACCTGAAACAATATATTGAAAAACCCACAATCGATTCAGAATTGTTGGTACCTGCACTGGTTGGAGTAAATGACCAGGTGTTAGCGGGACTTGTGCAGCAAATTAACAGGTTATATCAGGAAAAACAGTCATTGAAATTTGCTACCAAAAAGACAAATCCAAAACTAAGCCTTATCAACGCCCAAATTCAAAGCACCCAGCAAGCTCTGGTTGAGAATGTATCAAACCTTTTGAAAAAGAATGATATGGTGATCAGCGATTTGAATGAGCGTATGAGTGAATTGAATGAGGAAATTAAAAAGCTTCCGGTAAATGAGCGCCGCTTATTAAATATACAACGCAAATTTAATCTAAACGATAACATCTATACTTATCTCCTGGAGAAAAGAGCGGAGGCCGGTATTAAAAAGGCTTCGAATATAAGCGATTCTAAAATACTGGATAAAGCCCGGGGTAGTGGGGTCTATCTGATCAGCCCCAAATATAAGATGAATTATATTCTGGGCTTGATCATTGGTTTTTTGATCCCATTGGTTATTATTTTGATAAAGGATTTCTTCAATAATAAGATCGTTGATAAAAAGGATATTGAAGATAATACCAATGTGCCTGTTTTGGGTGTAGTGGGGCACAATGTTTTAGCTTCTGAGTTTGTTGTTAAGGATAAGCCTAAATCCTCACTGGCAGAGTCATTTCGCTCTGTGAAAACCAATTTGCAATATTTGTTGCTCGATGAAAAAAGTAAACTCATAAATATCACTTCTGCCATGAGCGGCGAGGGCAAAACTTTTTCATCTATCAACCTGGCTGCAATTATGGCGATGACCAATAAAAAAACACTTCTTGTTGGTTTGGATTTGCGTAAACCTAAAATTCACTATGAATTTGATATCGATAACACCATCGGGCTTTCTACCTATCTGATTGGAAAGCATGAAATCGATGATATTTTGATGGAAACCTCTACTGAAAATCTCACAATTGTACCATCGGGTCCAACACCTGTGAATCCTGCAAAGCTTCTGGAGACAGATCGCTTCCAACATTTTATTAAAGTAATTAGGAAAAGGTACGATTTTATTGTTTTTGATACACCACCAGTAGCCATGGTGAGCGATGCCATTGTTTTGGCCAAATATGCCGATGCCAATATATTTGTTATACGACAGAATTATTCTACTAAAAATGCGCTGGAACTTATAAATGACCTGTACAAAAACAATCGACTCCAGAACATGAGTATTCTGGTAAACGATGTAAAATTAAAAGGCTACTATGGTACTTACGGTTACGGTTATGGATATGGATATGGATATGGGTACGGCTACGGTTATGGCTACGGTTACGGAGAAGATTATCATGAAGATGATGACAATGGTAAAATTAGTTTGAAAGATAAACTGCTTATGCTATTAAATATAAAACACTAGTTTTAATATTTTTTATTAGATTGCATTAAGTCAATTCTTGTGAAATTTAATTCAATAATGGCCCGGTTATTTTTTTTAATCTTTGGATTGTTATTTCTGTCAAATGGGGTTTTTGCTCAGTGTGAGTTAAATAACGTAACCAATAAAGAAAAAGTTAAGATTGAGTGGCCGGGTTTTATCATACAGGATATCCCTTCAAGCATTAAAATTGTATCTGGAGCTACCAATGATTCACTACAGATAAAATATCCATCAGGAGAATGGCAACAAGTTGTTGGAAGTAATGGTACTTATGATGTATCATTTTCTCAAACAGGAACTTATGAGATAAAAATTAAAGGTGAAACCTACAGAAAACACCTGCGGGTAATGCCTTTGTGGTATTCCATATTACCCCCATTAATTGCAATTTTGTTTGCCATGCTTTTTAAGGAAGTACTAACTGCTTTACTAATTGGATTGTTAAGCGGAACAGTTGCAATAGCATGGTATTCCGGCGATAGTCACTTCGCAACTGCATTTATAACGGGTTTTTTTGATATTATTGATAATCGGGTAATTCATACTATCGCAAATACAGGACATGCATCGGTCATTGTTTTTTCACTCATGATAGGGGCAGTGGTGCAAATTATCAGAAATAATGGTGGAATGCATGGGCTGGTTCAACGCCTGGCCCGCAAGGTTAGTACACAGCGCAAAGGAATGTTCTTTACATGGCTCATGGGAATATTGATTTTTTTCGATGATTATGCTAATACTTTAGTTGTTGGCAACACAGTTAGACCAATTACCGACCGACTTAAAATTTCTCGTGAAAAACTCGCTTATATCGTAGACTCTACTGCAGCGCCTGTAGCATGCCTGGCTTTTGTAACCACCTGGATAGGTGTAGAGCTAAGTTACATTCAGGAAGGCTTAAACCAATTGAGCACAGATATCAGCCCTTACCAACTGTTTTTACAATCCTTGCCGTACCGTTTTTATCCTTTCCTTGCATTGATCTTTATTTTATTTATGATATATCAACGCCGTGACTTTGGCCCAATGTATACAGCAGAAGTAAAGGCCAAAAAAATGGACGTAAATGAGGAGGGAATAAACGAATCTGCCGATAAAGACCCTCAAGCATCTCATTGGCTCAACGCCATTATCCCGGTTGGTATTATTGTGTTTGGTACATTTGCCGGGTTAATTATAACAGGCTATGATTCAGTCTTATGGAATAATGGGGATTTATCGTTTATCCGAAAATTGAGCGTTACAATTGGTGATTCTGATGCATTCAAGGCCTTACTTTGGTCGTCAATGCTGGCAGTATTGGTTGCGTTTATCATGAGTGTCACACAAAAACTACTCACTTTACGTCAGTCTTCTGATGCAATAATAGATGGGTTTCGTTCTATGTTGAGTGCCATTGTGATTCTGATACTGGCATGGTCGCTGGCTTCAATTACGCAGGAATTGCATACGGCACAGTTTTTAGCCGGTATGCTTTCGTCGTTAAAATCGCTTCCCGGTTTGCTGCCAGCAATAACATTTATTCTTGGTGCTTTGGTAGCCTTTTCTACTGGTTCCTCCTGGGGTACTATGGCTATTTTGTACCCTTTGTTGATGCCGGTAACCTGGAAAATAGGAGAAATGGCAGGGATGCCCATTCAGGATATCAATCTTTTGTTGGCCCAAATGGTTTCTGGAATACTTGCCGGGGCGGTTATGGGCGATCACTGCAGCCCCATTAGTGATACTACTATTCTGAGTTCACTGGCAAGTGATTGTGATCATATCGACCATGTAAGAACCCAAATGCCATATGCACTAATTGTTGGTGGCGTTGCGTTGTTTATCGGCTTAATTCCCCTAATATGGAATGTGCCACTCTGGGTAACATATCCGGTGGCTATTGTAATTTTATTTTTTATCCTGAAGTTTTTTGGTAAAAAAGTTCAATAGGTACTTTATTTTATAACTATTTTTTTACTGTACGTGTTGTTTGAAGCGTAAACTGTAATTAGATAAATCCCTGCAGGTAAATTTAATAAACTTAGCTTATGCGTGCCCTGAGAAAGATTAGGCCATGCTTTAACTTTTTTACCACTATAGTCAATTATCTCCACCATTGCAGAATGCTCCGATTTAGGTAT
This sequence comes from Salinivirga sp., assembly GCF_055145285.1. NCBI lineage: Bacteria > Pseudomonadati > Bacteroidota > Bacteroidia > Bacteroidales > Salinivirgaceae > Salinivirga > Salinivirga sp. The sequence continues at coordinate 11,969 of NZ_JBSRDC010000065.1, forward strand.
TTGAATCTTTGTAAAATAACTGGCTGGATTGGGATAAATACTAATTTCTGTTTTTTCTGCCGGTGACTGTATGTTTACAGTGTCATCCATCTGATTATAAAAAATGTAATTTTGAACATCCCAGTTGCTAACCACCATGTCGGGGTAGGGGCTGTACGTGTATTTTAGAATTAAAGTATCACCTGAAATTACGTTTTCCCTGGTACTTATCCAGTTTTTGCCGGGTACAAAGCAATAATCTCCGTCGTCCAGCAGCGTGGCGTTATGCTGAATCGATACTAAAGTTTCAAAGGGTTTCTTACTTGTATAAAACATCGAAGCAGAATCCTGTGTTACTAAGATTGTATCAACAATAACAACAGTTCGTTCCTTGCCAAGATCAGAAAACATTATGGCTTCTACTACCGATTCACTTTCCGATATAAATTCAACTGTGTTGCTGAAACCTCCGGATATTCCATAAACTATTTTTATAGGTTCCCACCATCCCCCGGTAATCAAGTCAAGTTTATCATCTTTATTAATATCGTACAAATAAATACCCGATTGATAATTCCAAACATCAGATTCCCAGGCTGCAGAAGTTGTAGGAGGTAAAACCTCGTTTTCAAACAGGTAAGTTTTCATTTTACCATCGCCACCTTCCTGGTTATTGTTGCTAAACACTATATCCGGGAACTCATTCGTGTCTATGAAACCAATGTCAAGAGAGTTTACAAGTAAAGTTTCTTCTGCATTTTCCCAGCTATGTTCATTTGCCACTATCCCAGAAGAACTGTCTGAGAGGTAAATTCTACTTTTGAAGCCATTGTTGCCAAAAACAATATCTGCATAACCATCTTGATTAAAGTCCGCAAAATCCACATCATAACTACAAGCCATGTCGTTCGTTTTCCAGTTGGCGGAATCAGTAAAAGAACCGTTATTATTGATGAATATCCGGCCCTGATCATTAATGCTATGATATGATTCTCCTCCAGTAGCTGCAATATCAAGATCTCCGTCGTTATCAGCATCTCCCAATGCACAACTGAAGGTGTAAAAAGATTCAGAAATGTAAGCGGGCAAATTTTCCATCCCAGCTTCACTGTTGTAATAAATTTTTAATTTGCCCGGTGAACCAAAACCGGATTCTCCAAGATAAACACTTACCACAATGTCGTTCCATCCGTTTTTATCCAAATCACCAATAGAAAGATGTCCATGGTAGTCGATATCTTCCGATTGCCAGCCGGGACTGGTTAAAAATGTTCCATCACCCTGATTGTAATATATTTGCACTCTATCTCTGAGCATGTCATTCCCGTTTGCTACCACAATATCTTTCCAGCCATCATTGTTCATGTCGGCAATGCCTAAACCGGTTCCATATTTATTTGCTTCTGAAAATTGAGAGTCAGGTGTGGTATTATAGTACCCAAATTGTGCAATACCCTGGCTCAGGGGACCTAACAAGAGTAAAAAAGTTAGTTTATAATGTAATAGATGAAGCATAGTTTGAATTTTGAAAGTCAATTTACAATTTTTTTTTAATATGAGGTTTTAACCTTTTATCATGGCATATAAAATTGTATGACCGATTAGTCAACCAACAATGTCGTAAAAATATATATTTCAGAAAAATTTAATATGTTGATTAATAGCATTTAGAAAAGTAATTTTAAAATTTTTCCAAAAAAAACATTGAACGTTTGGTCAATTTAGATAATTGATTTATATTTGACCGACCGTTCAGTCAAAGTGAATTATAATGAAAACAAAAAAGGAAAAAATTATTGATACAGCCATTCAGTTGTTTGCAGAACAGGGTTTTCACAACACCTCCATTAGCAAGATAGCTGAAGCCGCTGGCGTGTCGAAAGGCTTGATGTATAACTATTTTACAAGTAAAGATGAGTTGTTTAAGCATATTTTCGATATTGGCGCTGAAAAACTTACAGAAAATTTTGATCCTAACAGGGATGGTGTGCTTACCCGTGATGAATTGATTTATTATTTACACGACATTTTTTATAAAATGCAAAGGGAACGTGAGTATTGGATTTTGTTTTTTAGCGTAATAATGCAGCCAGGAATTCATGAAATTGTGAAGGACAGAACATATGAAATTATTGGACCCATGATGGACGAACTCACAAAATATTTTGCTGAAAAAGGATGTGATAACCCGGAAGCGCAAATGCGGTATTTTGTAGCCACTATGGATGGCGTCGGTATGCATTATTTACTAGACCCTGAAGGTTTTCCTGTAAAAACTGTGATTCAGAAAATAATCAAAGACTTTGTTTAACCCTTAAAACCATTCTTATGATATCTAAATTATTTTCTCGCACCGTTACAACGATTATGCTGCTCACGATTTTAAACCCAATATACGGGCAGCAGAATCATGCAACAGAAATTGTTCGAAAATCTGACCAGCTTATGCAAGGTAATTCATATGTAAGTACCATGACTATGAAAATAGTAAGACCCTCATGGGAACGTACCATTGTTTTTAAAAGCTGGGTGGGGTAAAGATCGCGATCTCGCTATGACCTATATAAAATCTCCTGCTGCAGAAAAAGGTCAAAGTTTTTTAAAGCGTGGTAACGAAATGTGGACCTGGAATCCCAAAATTAACCGGCTTATTAAACTTCCTCCTTCCATGTTGTCGCAGGGATGGATGGGATCTGATTATACAAACGATGATATTCTTAAAGAATCCAGTATTGTTAAAGATTATAAACATTCTGTAAAAAATGTGGAAAAATATCAAGGTTATGAGTGCTGGGTCATAGAAATGACGCCCAAGGAAGATGCAGCAGTAGTTTGGGGAAAAATAGTCAGCCATATTGCCAAAAAGAAATATTTCCCACTTAAAATCAGATATTTTAATGAAGATGGCGAACTTGTAAAGAGCCATTTGAATTCGGAAGTTAAGGAAATGGATAACCGGGAGATTCCAACTAAAACAATAGTGCAGCCGGCCGATGAACCGGACAAAAGGACCATTGTGTATATTAATCAAATAGATTTCAATATTAACCTGAGCGATCAGTTTTTCTCCCAACAGAATATGAAAAGAATTAGATAACCCAACCTGTTCTCGCAGGATAAAACCTTAAAACTATGAAAGATCTAAAGATGGCATGGCGCAATTTGTGGCGGAATAGACGTCGTACATTAATTACGGTAATGTCTATATTCTTCGGAGTTGTTTTAAGCACCATGATGGGGTCAATGCAGGAAGGTATTTACGGTAGTATGATTGATAATGTTGTGAAAAATTATTCCGGTCATGTGCAAATACAACATACAGAATATAATGAACATAAAAGTATAAACAATACCATGGAACAAACCGAGGGCTTGCTCGATTCGGTTTTGAGCCTAAAGCATGTTGTGGCTGCTGTGCCCAGGCTAAAAAGTTACACACTGATTTCTAATGGCGATAAAACCCGGGGCGGAATGCTTATCGGCATTAATCCAGTTAAAGAGAACAACCTCACTGAGCTGAAAAAGTGGGTTGTAGAAGGAAATTATTTAAGCAAAAATGATCAGGGTTTGCTTATTGCTAAAAATCTTGCAACACACCTCGAAGCCAATATTGGAGACACTATTATTCTTATGAGTCAGGGATACCATGGGGCAAGTGCTGCAGGGCTTTATCCGGTGCGTGGAATACTCGAGTTTCCTACACCCGAGCTTAATAGTATGGGGGTATATTTGGATTTGCAGACTACACGCCAATTCTTTTATGCATTTGGGAAAATGACAGAAATTGCTTTACTGGCAGATGACTATGAAAATGTGCCCAAGATTGAATCAGAATTGCAAGAGGTTTTTAGCAATCGCTTTAATTATCTGTCATGGAAAGAGTTGTCTCCCGAACTCGTACAGTTTATAAACTCTGATAAAGCTAGTGGTGTGCTCATGAAAGCCATTCTTTATCTCGTTATTGGGTTTGGAATTCTTGGTACCATAATGATGATGATGGCCGAAAGACGAAGAGAAATGGGTGTTATGGTAGCGGTTGGTATGCAGAAATATCGCTTAAGCAAAATAATATGGTATGAAACCATGATGATTGGTTTAATAGGAGTACTAGCAGGCTTTGTGTTTAGTGTTCCCCTCGTAGCATGGTTTAGCGCAAACCCAATACCCATTACAGGAGAATATGCCGCCGCATACGAACAATTTGGCATGGAACCGCTGCTATATTTTAAAATGGCTCCAAGTGTATTTGTTAATCAAGTGCTTATTGTATTTTTCATAACTTTTGGTATATCTATTTACCCTTATAGTTTAGTTCGAAGTCTTAATACAATTGAAGCCATTCGCGGATAAAAAATGTAAAACCTTTAAATTCAAAAAAATGATTTGGTTTATAGCATGGCGAAATATTTGGAGAAACCGTACCAGGAGTCTCATTATTATGATCGCTATTATCATAGGCATTTTTGCCGGTACTTTTGCATCAGCCCTTATGCGCGGTATGATGGAACAAAGGGTGCAAAATGTCATCAATACAGAGTTGTCACATATACAATTTCACCATCCTGACTTTCTTAAGCTTAAGGAAGCTGATAAATACATGGAACATATGGATCAGAAGATTTCAGCAATTGATACTACCTCCGGTATTGATGCTCATTCAGAGCGAATAATTATCAATAGCATGGTAAGTTCAGCAGAAACCGGGTCGGGAGTGCAATTAAGTGGGATTAATCCTAAAAAAGAAAAACAGGTTACAAATTTGCACGAACAGATTATTTCCGGAGATTATTTCGAGGATGGAAAGTCGAAGCGCATTGTCATCGGAAAAAAACTTGCAGAAAAACTCAAAGTTAAGGTGAACTCAAAAGTTGTACTTACTTTTCAGGCGCTCGATGATACCTTGGTATACGAGGGTTTTAAAGTAGCAGGAATATTTGAAACGGTAAATTCTACATACGACGAAACCCATGCTTTTGTAAGGTACGACGATTTGTCTAAAGCATTGGAAATGCCCGGGGATGCCTGCCATGAAATAGCCATCCTAATGAAGCAAAGCGAGCTTGTTGAATCTACAAAGGCTGAATTTGCCAGTGCTTTTCCGAACTTAGATATACAATCGTGGACAGATCTATCTCCCGAAATGAAAGTGCTAACTAAAAGTATGGAGCTTATGACCTATATTTTTATTGGTATAATCTTATTGGCACTTCTGTTTAGTATTATCAATACCATGCTCATGGTTGTGCTTGAACGTACTAAAGAAATCGGAATGCTGATGAGCGTTGGAATGAATAAGTTGCGTGTATTTACAATGATCTTGCTTGAGAGTGTTTACTTGTCAGGTTTTGCGGGAATTATTGGAATAGGCATTGGTTATGGCATTGCAAAGTTAACCTCGGTGAGTGGTATTGATCTTACCGGTCTTTATGGCGAGGGATTACGTAATTATGGTTACGACCCTGTTATTTTTCCTGATATTGATTTTGCAATGGCCATAAATATTACCCTAATGGTGCTTTTTACAGGAGTGGTAGCCTCACTGTTTCCCGCTCGTAAAGCACTAAAACTGAATCCTGCTGAGGCTGTCAGGACAGATATGTAAAACCTTTATTAACCTTAAAAATCTAATAAAATGGCAATCATAGATCTTAAAAACGTAAAGAAAATATACAACGATAGCGAAGTCCCTGTTCATGCCGTTAATGGAATAAACCTCGAATTCGAAAAAGGTGAATTTGCGGCAATTGTTGGACCGTCCGGGTCTGGTAAAACAACTTTACTTAATATGCTTGGCGGTCTCGATAGTATAACCGAGGGAGAAATTACTATTGATGGCATGAGGGTTAATGACCTTAAAGGTTCAAAACTTATCAATTTCAGGTTAATGAATATTGGATTCGTTTTTCAGGCCTATAACCTTATTCCGGTGCTAACTGCACGAGAAAATATTGAGTTTATAATGGAGCTGCAAGGTCGTTCGCCCAAAGAACGTGAAAAAAGAGCTCGCGAGTTATTGGAAGCTGTGGGGTTGGGCGATCGAGCAAATAACAGGCCCAATAAATTATCGGGTGGTCAGCAGCAGCGGGTAGCAGTTGCCAGAGCACTTGCTCCTAAACCCAAATTTATTCTTGCTGATGAACCAACTGCAAACCTTGATTCTAAATCGACCGAGAACTTGTTGGATATTATGGAACGGCTGAACAAAGAAGAAAACATAACCTTCATATTCTCGACACACGATGCACGTGTGGTCAAAAAAGCCCATAGGGTTATTACTGTAGAAGATGGGAAAGTGATTAACGATGAGGTAAAAAAACAAGGCTAATAAAACATTGAATATCATTTTTTATGAATGCAAAATATTTTGTCTTACTGGCTTTTTTAATAAGTGGAGTGCACTTGCAGGCACAAGACAATTATAGTTTACCACCATACGAAATTTCAGGATATGTAAAAGATGTGCAAACAGTTTTTGTCCCCGAAGCTATGCAAGAAAGCTGGTTGAGCGACAATGCTATACATAATCGCTTAAAATTTACGTACTATCCAACAAATTGGTTAACTCTGGATGTGCAGGCAAGAAACCGGTTCATTTATGGCGATTTTGTAAAGCTATTCCCGGATTACACTAAATATGCACTTAATCAAGATTATTTTGCTGATTTAGACTGGGTTTGGTTCGAGAATGAATCTGCCGTTGGTATCTCAGAGATAGACAGGTTTAATATACAGTTTGTAAAAGATAAGTGGGAGCTTACATTAGGTCGCCAACGTATTAATTGGGGCATAAACCTGGTTTGGAACCCGAACGATGTGTTCAATACCTTCTCCTATTTCGACTTTGAGTATGAGGAACGTCCAGGAACCGATGCAGCCCGCATTAAATATTATGCAACATTAACAAGTAGTGCCGAATTGGTTTATCAGGCTGGCGATAGTATTGAGGAGATGGCGATGGCCGGATTATACCGGTTTAATAAATGGGGATACGATTTCCAGTTTTTGGGCGGATTTATGGGCGAAGATTATCTTGCCGGATTTGGATATTCCGGTCATATAGCTGGAGCTGCTTTTCGTGGCGAGTTAACATGGTTCCGGCCACGTAAAAGTATTGCTGATACTTCTTCCATAATAGTAGCTTCATTCTCAGCCGACTACACATTTTCTAATACACTTTATTTACACGGAGGTATACTGCTAAATAGTAATGGGAAATCTGGCAATGCCGGCGGAATAGGCATGTTTTCTTCTAAAAATTTATCACCTAAAACACTTAGCCGGGGCAAAGTCAATTTATTTGGGCAGGTATCTTACAATATTACCCCGCTTATTAAAGCAGGAATCAATACAATTATAAACCCACAAGATATGTCTGCCTTTGTCAGTCCATCATTAAGTGTCTCTATGTCAGATAATTTTGAATTGTCTGGTATTGGTCAACTGTTTTATGGTCAGCAGCAGACAGAATTTGGTAAAATAGGCCAAATAGCTTACTTAAGATTCAAATATAACTTTTAAGTTTTGTTAATTTTTGTATGGTTTGAGCTAAAAAGTTAAAATCTTATGGTGCTTAGTAATTTATTTTTATATTTGTCAAAGAAAGAATAGGGAACTTATAGGTATCACTTTATGAAAAAGTTGTTGATTGTTAAGACAGGATCAACGTACGATTCTATTAGAAAGAATCACGGGGATTATGAAGATATGATCATTGCTGCTTCGGGTATAACAACAAAAAAAACTGACGTTTTTGATGCCAGGGATGAGTCTTTGACTTTTCCATTGCCTGACAAATATGCCGGAATTATCATCACTGGTTCGCATGACATGCTGACATTTAATGATGATTGGATGCAAGATCTTAAAGAGTGGATTCTTACTATTACCGATACAGACACCCCAACACTGGGTATTTGTTTTGGACATCAGGCTATGGCTGAGGCTTTTGGTGGGGTGGTTGATTACCGCGACTGGGGCCCGGAGGTGGGCTACGTAAAAGTTTTGTTTGAACCTGAAGCCTATAACGATCAGTTGTTTAGTATGTTGTATGATAAATGTTCGGTTTATCAGTATCATGCGCAATCAGTGAAAGAGTTGCCGAAAAATGTAAGCTTATTAGCAACCAATAACATTGATGTTAATCAGGTTATTCGTTACAACAAACATATGTGGTCGTGCCAGTTTCACCCGGAGTTTAATAATGAAATAGTTGCAGATTACATCAACCAGAATGCCTTGCATCTTACCACCGAAGGCCTCGATCCATATGAATTGCTCACAAGGTTAGCGCCCGATGAAAGTGGTAAGAAATTGTTAAAACAGTTCATTAAGATTTGCGGACTTTAGGATTTTAATATTTTTTGCACAATATTTGTTTTGTAGTTATTCAAATATACAAATATTGAAATATATTAATAAATTACATAAACTATGAAACTGAAGTCCGAACAAATCTCGAAAACACTGATCTTACTGGTCTTAGCGCTATTCTCATTTAATGTACAGGCCCAGGAAATTAAATGGCTATCGTTTGAGGAAGCTATTGAAAAATCGAAGGAAAACCCTAAAAAAATAATCATAGACCTTTATACCGATTGGTGTAAATGGTGTAAGGTGATGGATGAGAATACCTTTGCACATCCAGTAATTGCTAAATATATTAATGAAAATTATTATGCCGTGAAGTTTGATGCCGAAGGTACCAAGCCGGTAACTTTTAAAGGGCACAAGTTTGAGAATCAAGACCGGGGCAGTAGATCTCCGCACGATTTGGCCATAGCCTTAACCGAGGGTAAACTTTCTTATCCCACCTATGTTTTTATGGATGAAAAACATCAAATTATTCACGTTCAACCCGGTTATATTAAACCAAAACAGTTCGAGCCAATGATTACATATATTGAGAAGGAACTGTATCGCCAGCAAAAACCTTTTGACAAGTTTGTCGAAAACTTTGAATCGAACATTAAATAAAAGACAGGTAATAATTATACACAAAAGAAGCTTTTTCTTATTTTGCAAGAAAAAGCTTTTTTTATGAACCTACTCGAATTAATAAGGAAGAACAGGAGTTTTCGACGTTTTGAGGAAAACGTTAAAATTGAAAAAGACCAGTTGCAGACTTTTGTTGAACATGCCAGATTAAGCGCAAGCGCCCGTAATCAGCAAAGCCTGAAGTTTTTATTGGTTAATCAGCCCGAAGATAATAAAAAACTATTCACCTTGCTTGGATGGGCTGGCTATCTCAAAGACTGGGATGGGCCGCAGGAGGGAGAGCGGCCATCGGCTTATATTGTTGTATTGCATGACAATAATATAGCCACCACCCACTTTTGCGATGAAGGCATTGCTATGCAAAGCATAACCTTAGCTGCTGCCGAGGCAGGTTTTGGATGTTGTATTATAGCCTCTGTCGACCGCAAAAAATTACGATTAATGTTTAATATTCCTGAGCATCTCGATATTTTAAATGTAGTTGCTATAGGAAAACCTGCAGAGAAAATCGTATTGGAAGAAATATCCGGAGATAATTATGAATATTGGCGCGATGAGCAAAGTATTCATCATGTTCCCAAACGTGCATTGAACGATATTTTATGGCCAAAATAATTAAAGATAAAGTATAGAGAAAGGTCGTTGTAACAGCAATTCATGTTAATAACTTGTGCACTAAATGTTAATTACTTGTGTACATCCTGTTGGTAAGTGTTGATATTTGAATGTAATTTTGAACCCAATATCATGTCCAAATAAACTACTTGATGCATGAAACTAAGAGATGGCCGCCGCTACAGGCGAAAGTACCGAAAGTCAATTTTGTTAAACGACCGGGAAATAAGTGCGTTGGAACAATATTGTGAGCGGTATAAAGTAAAGAATCAAAGTCAAATTATCAGAGAGGCTTTATTCAAAAGTATTTTACAGCACTACGATGAGGATTATCCTACATTATTCAGCAAACAGGAATTAGCAAGATTGGAGCAATAATTTATGTCAACACAAATCGACAAGGCAGCTGAAGTGATTAAAAATGCCAAACATCTGACAGCTTTTACAGGTGCCGGTATTTCAGTTGAAAGTGGTATACCTCCGTTTCGTGGCGATGATGGAATCTGGAGTAAATATGACCCCGCTATTCTCGAATTATCTACCTATCTTGAAAAACCAGAGACAGTATGGCCTGTAATACGGAAATTATTCTATAATTATTTTGTTGCAGCAAAGCCCAATAATGCACATAAAGCACTTGCATCAATGGAACGCAAGGTGATGCTTAAAGGCGTTATTACCCAGAATATAGATAATCTGCATCAGGAAGCCGGCAATACTGAAGTAATAGAGTTTCATGGTAACTCCAAAACTTTTATTTGTACCCATAACCCATCACATGTTGCATCCTCTCAAGATGTTGATTTTGAACAGCCTTATCCCAAATGTCCCAAATGCGGGCATTTAACAAAGCCATCTTTCATATTTTTTGGTGAGGTAATACCAACCGGGGCTTTCATGAAATCGGAAAAACACGCCCGGGAGTGTGATGTCATGCTGGTGATTGGATCTACAGGCGAGGTTGTTCCAGCCTCCAATATACCATGGCTGGCCAAACGAAATGGGGCCACCATTATTGAAGTGAACCCGCAACCCACAACCTTCACCTACAATATTTCTGACATCACCCTCAAAGGCAAAGCTGGTGAGGTGCTTAGTGAACTTGATGCTAAATTATAAAGGCTAAATGCATTCAAACGTTTGCGTAGTTTTTAAGCGTTTTTAATGCTAAATTTTTGATCAATTTCAATATTATTACGTACCTTTACTTTGCCAAAATTCGTGCTTTAAGCCGTAGAGTGCAAAATCAATGCTGTCGATATGGTCATTATGCCTGCAGTTATTAATGTTCGGGTATGAATAAAAACATAAGATTAATTTAATATACATTCGTTCAGGTTTTTTTACTTTGTGCGAATTTTAATATAGCAAACAGTAAATCAATAATACAATAAAATTAATTGACAGATGAAGAGAGTATTAGTCGTTACCGGAGGAGGAGATTGTCCTGGATTAAATGCCGTAATAAGAGCTATCGTGAAGAGAGCATCGCAGGAAAAAGCATGGGAAGTAGTAGGTAGTATTCAGGCATTTAATGGAATTTTGTGGGAACCCACAGAAATTAAAGTTTTGGACGAAGAGTCAGTTGCTGGTATTCATTACCGTGGCGGAACCATATTGGAAACTACCAACAAAGGAGGCCCCTTTGAGTGGCCTGTGGAGAATTCCGATGGCAGTTGGACAAGTGTAGATCGCTCCGATGAAATGATTCGCAAGATTAACTATTTGGGAATTAATGCAGTTATCAATATAGGTGGAGACGGATCTCAGCAAATCTCACAAAAGTTGTTTGAAAAAGGCCTTAATGTTATTGGTGTGCCGAAAACAATCGATAATGACCTTTCAGCTACAGATGCAACTTTCGGATTCCAAACAGCCGTGCAGGTGGCTACTGAAGCCGTTGATAAATTAGTAACTACAGCCGCAAGTCATAACCGAATATTGATTCTCGAGGTTATGGGACGCGATGCAGGTTGGATTGGCTTGCATGCTGCTGTTGCAGGTGGAGCAGACATTTGCCTGCTTCCTGAGATCCCATACGATATAAATGAAGTATTGGAAAAGGTAGAAGAGCGTTTTACCAAGGATCGCGGTTTTGCGATTATTGTAATTGCTGAGGGAGCAAAGCCAAAAGGAGGTAACGTTAGTCAAAAAGAAACCGAAGAGGTCGGATATGGCAAAAAGAAATATGGTGGAGTTGCTTCTGCTCTAAAAGAACAATTGAAAGAAGCAGGTTGTCCGCATGATATAAGAGAGACCGTTTTGGGCCACTTACAACGTGGAGGTATACCTGTGGCATATGACCGTGTTTTGGCTACACAATACGGTAGTAAAGCCTTTGAAATGGTATTAAGCGAAGACTATGGACATATGGTTTCATATCGACATCCGGATATTATTTCTGTACCACTTAAAGAAGCCATTTCGCATTATAATACCGTCGAAGAATCCAATTATCTAATGCAAGCCGCACGTGGTATAGGTATATCATTTGGTGATTAGTGTATAGCAACTTATGCTTAAAATCCAGCTACTGATCGTATTGCTTTTCTTTGCGATTGGTGTGCCCGCCCAAAAAGTAGGTTTAGTTCTAAGTGGTGGCGGAGCCAAAGGGGCTGCCCATGTAGGTGTACTTAAAGCGCTGGAAGAACATCATATACCTGTAGACTATATTACAGGCACATCTTTTGGCGCCATTGTTGGCGCCTTATATGCATCGGGCTACACGCCCGAGCAAATGGAACAACTGCTCAAATCGGAGCGGTTTCTATCCTGGGCATACGGTGAGGTTAAGGAATCCAATAAGTTTTATTACAAAAAGGGAGCCCCTGACCCATCGTGGTTCCGTTTTAAATTGCAAAAAGGTCTCGACCCCCTCAAAACACTTATACCTTCAAGCTTAATCGAAAATCATCAAATGGACCTCCGGCTCATGCAAACTTATGCAGGTGCAGCAGCAGCAGCCAATTATAACTTTGATAGTTTGATGATTCCCTTTCGGTGCGTTGCAACCGATGTTTATAATTCTAAATCTAAGGTGCTTCAGCGTGGTAGTTTATCTTCTTCAGTGCGAGCATCAATAACTTTCCCACTGGTTTTTAAACCTATTAAAATTGATAGTATTCTCTACATGGATGGAGGAATGATGAATAATTTTCCATCCGATGTAATGATTCAGGATTTTAATCCGGATGTTGTGATTGGTTCAAAGGTCGCTTTCAACTCAAGCATTCCTGACCCGGATGACATTCTTTCACAAATTGAAAACATCTTTACAATAAATACAGATTTTTCATTGCCTGATACAGCTTTATTAATAGAACCTGCCGTAAAATCTTTTGGCGTATATGATTTCGATTTAATTGATACCCTTGTTAAATTGGGCTATCAGGCCACCATAAATAAGATAGAATATATTAAGAAACTTGTAGCTCGCCGGCAGAGTCAAAAAGAACTTAAGCAGCTCAGAGTTCAATTTAAAAAGCGTATACCCCCATTAGTTTTTAATGAGGTTTATATCTCAGGAGTCAATGATAGACAAAAACAATATGTTGAGCGGATGATTAAGGCCAATCAGGATACTTTTTCGTATGAATTACTTAATCGAGAATATTTTCGGTTATTAAGTGATAATAAAATCAGAGAGTTATATCCCGAAGCCGTGTATAATCCTGCTACTGGTTACTTTGATTTATACCTCAAAGTAAGGGCTGACTATAAGTTGGGCATACAACTGGGTGGCCAAATCAATACAACCAGTAAAAATTTTGCTTATATAGGTGCATATTATAAAAAACTGGGTAAAAGGGCTTATGATTTGAGGAGCTCTCTTCATTATGGAAAAATGTACAGCTCACTTCGCGTTAAAGGCTCCGTAGATTTTCCTTATTTTAGGAATAACAAAGGTAAAAGGTTGTTTCCACTTTTTGCCGATGCATCCATAACCTACTCCAGAAGAGATTATTTTAATTCTACTAAAGAGTGGTTTTTTGAAGATGCAACTCCTTCATATATTACAAGAAGAGAATCTTATTTTCAGTTCAATATGGGAATTCCACTGGCTACAAATGGTTATATTACTGGTGGAATTACTATTGGGGCAGCTGCCGATAACTATTACCAGACAAATTTAATAAAAAGAGAAGATGACCCGGATTTAACCCGGTTCGATTATGCCAGCGGCCATGCAAAATTTGAATACAGTACCCTCAATGCCAGGCAGTTTTCGAATCGAGGGAGCTTTTTTAAGGTTTTGCTTCGTCGTGTTTATGGTAAGGAGATGTATTTTCCCGGCACTACAGCAGACTTTACCGGTTTAGTAAAAGAAGAAAAAAATCACAGTTATAACGATATTGAACTTAGCATAAAACATTATTACAAAATATCCGACCGGTTTTATGTAGGAGCTGCTTTTCAGGCGATGTATACAGAAAAAGATTTCTTTAATAATTATATAAGTACTCAATTAGCCAGCGATGAATACAAACCTTTTCCACACGCTATATTGTTTTATTTACCCAATTTCAGAAACTATTCATACGCATCTATTGGAGCCATGCCAGTGATAAATATTACAGAGAATTTCACATTACGTTTGGAAGCTTATTTGTATCAACCTTACCAAAAAATTGATTACGATTTGTATAAGCCAGTCTACAAAAAACCATTCAAACATCGTTCTTATATTGCTAACACCTCTTTGGTCTATCAAACTTTTATGGGGCCGATTTACTTGTCTCTGAGTTATCTGGACAGAGAAAACACTCCGTGGTTCATGCATTTTGGTTTTGGATTTCTGCTTTTAAACCCCAGGGGATTAGATTGACAGTACTGACGAATTTTCAACATAATGAAATTTTATTGGTATAATTAGTCATGGATCACATTCGCCCAAAAAAAATATTATATTTGTAGTTTTATGTAAATTTTGCTGTTGCTACAGCATCCAAATTAATGAAAAATGCAGGTAGCGAATTTCGTTGAAATGGTTGGTGACAGCATCCGGGAAAACTGGGAACTGGATGCATTGAGTAATTTTAAAGGGGAAACACGCTCTTTTAAAGAAACAGGAGAAGAGATTCTCAAATTTCACCAGCTATTTCGCAATTTAGAAGTTGAACAAGGTGATAAAATTGCCGTTATAGGTAAGAATAATATTAACTGGGCAGTCACTTATCTGGCCACAACTTCATACGGAGCAGTTATTGTTCCGTTACTTCAAGACTTTCATTCCAACGACATCATTCACATTTTGCAACATTCAAATGCATCTTTGCTTTTTGTTTCTGATAGTATTTATGAAAAGTTAGACCAGGAATCACTGAAAGAATTGAAAGCTATTTATAGCCTCGATGATTTAAGAGTGCTTCATACCAGTAATTGTGAGGAATGCAGTTTTAGTGACATTAAGCTTGAAAAAGAGGTAACCCCGGAGAATTTTATATTACCGGAAATTGCTGAAGATACACTTGCTGGTATTCTTTATACATCAGGAACATCTGGCTTTTCGAAGGGTGTAATGTTGCCGCACAAAAGCTTGGCTGTGAATGTGGAGTTTGGCATAAAGCACATACAATTAGAGCCGGGAATGCGCATTGTCTCTTTCCTTCCATTGGCTCACGCCTATGGTTGTGCTTTTGAATTCTTAGCCACTTTTATGATGGGTTGTCACATCAACTTTCTTGGTAAAGTACCCTCACCCCAAATTATACTTCAAGCATTTGCTCAAATTAAGCCACACTTAATTTTTGCCGTTCCACTCATTATTGAAAAAATCTATAAAAAGAAGATTAAACCGGCTATTAGTAAACCATTACCTAAATTTATGCTGCATATACCGCTTTTGAAGCGAATTGTGTATAATAAAATCAACAAGCAGGTAAGCGATGCTTTTGGCGGTAATTTCAGGGAAGTGATAATTGGTGGCGCTGCTTTTAACACGGAAGTAGAAAGGTTTTTTCGCAAATCGGGTTTCCGGTTTACTGTTGGCTATGGTATGACAGAGTTCGGGCCACTTATTAGTTACGTACCCTGGGACAAAGCACGTTTATATTCTTGCGGAAAGCCCATTCCATACGTCGAGGTGCGCATAGATTCTCCTAATCCGCGCAAAACAGCAGGAGAAATTCTTGTGCGCGGCGACAATATGATGAAAGGCTATTATAAAAACGAGGAAGCAACGGAAAACGCCATCGACCGGGAAGGCTGGCTTCATACAGGCGATCTGGGTGTAGTTGATAAAGATGGTTACATATACATCAAAGGAAGAAGCAAAAACATGATTTTAGGTGCTTCCGGGCAAAATATTTATCCTGAAGAAATTGAAGCAAGGTTAAATAATATGCCATACATACAGGAATCAATTGTTGTGGAACAGCAAGGTAAGCTGCACGCACTGATTGTGCCAGATCAGGAAATTGTTGAAGCAGAGCAGTTATCAAGGGAAAAGCTTGAACAGGAGATGGAGAATAACCAAAAACACCTCAATCATCAATTACCCGGATACATGGGTATTTCGAAAATAATTCTATTCGATAAGGAATTCGAAAAAACGCCTAAAAAAAGCATCAAGCGTTACCTTTATACAGTTAGTCAAAATTAATCTGAATCATATAAAAAAAGCGGCTGAAAATTCTCAGCCGCTTTTTTTATATTTTAATGTAATTAGAATCTAAAGCCAATTGTACCTATTATTTTTGTGTTTTCACCTTCAATCTTTCCTGCCTCGGTGTAATAATAGGGCGAATATTTGAAGTCTTCGTTCATTTTACTGTAAGCCATATCAAAGTACAACGATCCTGACCGGATGCCTATCCCTGCTGTATAACCGAGGCGATTATTATTTGCATTTGGGTAGCCACTTTGGTGAGGAGAATCATAATAAAAACCACCAGCTCTAAAAGCCAGCATATTCCATTTATACTCAATCCCCACGCGGAATGAATGGGTTGTCTCGTAAAACATATCTATGTCATTATTGGCATCGGTAAAAGTGCCTTCTTCAGAACTTATTTGTGACATAGAATAATCTGCAAACTCATAATCGACCGAAACCAATGCCGTGCGCATAACTAAAAATGATGCACCTGCCTGCAGTCTCATGGGCGAAAGGATTTCATAATCAGGTACATAATATTCTTCTGACCAGTTATTTACGGCCGGGCCCTCGGTGTATTCGATTGAAGCTTCTAAATCTTCGCTCCAGTCGTCGGTTAGTTGGAAACTTGTAGGTGTATGCAGCGAAACTCCAATTTTTGACCAGTATACAGGCGAATAAATAAAGCCAATTTTGGCATTTAATCCTACACCCCTTGTGGTAATATTCTCCTGATAATTGAAATAATTCAGTGCTATGTCATTGGTCGGTGTTTCACTATAATTAAAAGTACGGCTGTAATACACGCTTTGTATGCCAATAGTACCACCTACATAGAAATTATCATTAAAGTTGGCTGCACCGGAAATGTAGTATTCTCCTATACCGCCAGTTTCTGTTACATAGGCTTCCTGGGTTGCACCATATCCCTGCTGTAGGTAATCGTGCGTGAAGTTCCCATTTTCTTCATATACCACATCTGTTTCTCTAAAAATACCGTAATAATTCACATCATCAAGCACCATGTCGAGGAAACTGCTTTGGTTATTGTTCCCCACAAGTCCAAAAGAGCGGTTATATGTGTGAATTTGGTTGTAGCCAATGGCAAAGGTGTAGGACTTGGGCCCATCGTTATTGTCCATATTCCAAATGTTTGGTGCACTAAAAGCTACACCAAATGTGGGCATTACGGTTCTGTAATGGTGTGTTTTATTGTTGTTGCCAAGGTACATGGCATTATTACGGTTCATATTACCTGCAATTGAAAAATTAAAATCATTGCTTCTGTATAGTCCAAGTCCTGCTGGGTTAAGACTTGCAGAAGTCAGGTCCCCACCAAGGGCAGTAAATGCTCCGCCCATGGCTGTTGCCCGTGCTGATCCATCATAAGTATATCTCGATAGCATCAGTGCATCATCCGCGATTTGAGCCATTGATTGTTGTGCAATCAAGACCAGAATTATTATTGCTATTCGTTTCATTACCTTTTGTTTTATGTAAAAGTTATCTTTTTAATTTACACTTTCTGTACCTCTCTTGATTTCTGTCAAACGTACTGTTTAACAAAAGCATTATTTATTTCAGAATACGAGTTTATCGTCTTCTTGGTGACCCAGAAGATGAACTCCTTGATGAACTACCAGATGAAGATGAACTGCTTCTGCTCACATTACTTTTACTTGAAGAACTTGAGCGCACAGATGACCGGTTGCTCGTGTTGGAGCGTGAACGATTATAACTGCTTCGATTGTTGCTATTATTCCTGATTACTCTGGAATTGTGATTTTGATGCGTTGCATTATGATTGCCTGAACGTACCGTTCTTGTTCGACTCCTGTTTATATTTGACCGGCTGTTTACACCTGAACGCCTTATTTGGGGTGGAGTATTAGTAGTACGTATGTTTCGTTTCTGACGTTCATTTAATTGCAACGTTCTGTTGTTTCTAATAAGAGATTGATTCCTGTTAACATTCAAATTATTTGAATTTCTGGTTGTATTCAACGAACGGCTTGTGCCTTCTCCGGCCGGGCGCGTCAATCTAATCTCATCTTTCTGACGAGCAAGTCGCGAAGTTTGAATATTTCGCTTATCTGCAACCTCCCTGTTATTACTCTCTGTATTTGAGCCAAGGCGGCTTAAACTCGAGCTCTGAGTTGTTTCACGCTGGTCAAGCTTTTTGTTGGATGGTCTTACTTTTTCGTGCACAACCTCTTTTGTTCCAACACCTCGTGAGTCGACAGTTTTTCGTGTCTTCCCTGAGCTTCCGGGTGTAGACGAAGAATAACCAGAATATCGATTGTATCCACGTCTCCTGTCAGTATATTCCGTAATCGGGCTTCCCGAAGATCCGTAGTAATTATTATGATAGCCTGCATAATAACCATCATGAAAACCCCACCAATAGTTCCCGGGTGTATACCAGCCTGCATAATATCCTCCGTAATATCCCCCGTAATATCCTCCATAATAGGCTCCATAAGGGTAATTCCAGTTGGTACTCCATCCTAGGTGCAGACGCCAACGGCTGTTCAGGTGATTATAACCAAAACCCACGTATGGGTAATACGAACTTCCGTAGTAGGAATAATTATTGAACCAGGGGTCGCTATAATAGTATGGGTCATAAACATATACATCGTGGAACCTTTGTAACCGCGATGAATAATCCATTACCACATAATCATCGTCGTATTGATTATCCGGGTCCTGATAGCTATCGGCAAAACCATCATATGATTCTGCGTTTTTATGCTTAAGCTCATTTTTATTTTCTACTATACCCTGGGATTCTTCATTTTGATCCTCGTTAGTTACTGTTACCTTTTCTTTTTCAGGTACATAATACAAATCGTCTGAGTAGGCTGTATGCTGCGTTGTGGTACAGGCTCCCAGCGAAATGAATAAAAAACTTATTAAAATTAAACGTATCATAGTTGTCTCCTTTCTCATTAACTGTTTCCGAAAATTAAACCTTTTATTTATTTATACAAAGTTCAAGCTTGTTAAGTTTCAAATTAAGTCAATATTATGTTTCTTTGTGGTTTATTATTAAAACTAACAATAACCTACAAATATTATACAAAAATCATGGCAAAAGTACTTACCTCACGTAAAGATAACTATGCCCAGTGGTACAATGATCTGGTAATAAAGGCTGGACTGGCTGAAAACTCTGCTGTTAGAGGCTGCATGGTAATTAAACCTTACGGATATGCTATTTGGGAAAAAATGCAAGCAGAGTTGGACCGAATGTTCAAAGAAACCGGACACGAGAATGCTTATTTTCCACTTTTTATACCCAAATCGTTTTTCAGTAAGGAAGCTGACCATGTGGAAGGATTTGCAAAAGAATGTGCTGTAGTTACCCACTACAGGTTGAGAAACAATGAAAACGGGAAAGGAATCGAAGTAGATCCTGCAGCCAAGCTCGAAGAAGAATTGATTGTACGTCCTACATCAGAAACCATTATCTGGAACACCTATAAAAACTGGATTCAATCATACCGTGATTTACCTATTCTGATAAACCAATGGGCCAATGTGGTACGTTGGGAAATGCGTACACGCTTGTTTTTGCGTACTACAGAATTCCTGTGGCAGGAAGGGCATACTGCACATGCTACCCGTAAAGAGGCTGAAGAAGAAACACAGCAGATGATTGATATATACGGTGAATTTGCTCAACAATTTATGGCCTTACCCGTGATACAAGGACATAAATCAGAAGGGGAACGTTTTGCAGGCGCATTGGACACGCTCGCCATTGAAGCTCTTATGCAGGATGGTAAAGCACTCCAGGCAGGAACTTCACACTTTCTGGGACAAAATTTCGCCAAAGCTTTTGATGTAACTTTTACCGATAAAACCGGCAAACTCGATCATGTATGGGCTACTTCATGGGGCGTTTCCACCAGACTTATGGGTGCGCTAATTATGGCTCACAGCGACGACAATGGTTTGGTGTTGCCCCCAAAACTGGCACCACATCAGGTCGTAATCGTTCCTATATATAAAAACGATGAACAGTACGATACCGTTTGCGAGAAAGGTGAAGAAATAAGAAAAGCACTCCTTAAAAAAGGTATTTCTGTTAAATTCGATAAACGCGATACGCAAAAACCGGGGTGGAAATTTGCCGAATACGAATTGAAAGGTGTACCAATTCGTCTGGCACTTGGTATGCGCGATATTGAAAATGGCACAATAGAGGTTGCCCGTCGCGATACAATGGAAAAAGAGGTTATGCCTGTGGATGGATTACCCGAAAAAATATCCACGCTTTTAAATGATATTCAGGAAGGTATTTACAACAAGGCGCTCAAATTCAGAGATGAAAATATCCGCTATGTAGATACCTGGGATGAATTTGTAGATACCCTCGAAAATAAAGGGGGCTTTATTATGGCCCACTGGGATGGTACCACAGAAACTGAGGAGCGTATCCAAACTGAAACAAAAGCTAGCATACGTGTAATCCCGTTTAAAAATAAGCAAGAGGATGGAAAATGTATTTATACAGGAAAACCATCGAAACAGCGAGTACTTTTTGCGAAAGCTTATTAAAATAGATGTTGTTTCAAATAAAATAAGGGAGGTCGTTTTTTCCGTCTCCCTTTATTTATGCATAAATGGTTTTTTTCTTACATTTGTATAATCAATGGGTTATTGATAATTGGTTATTCCTGAATTTAATTATTATACATGGATCGCGATCCAAATAGTTTGATTATCAAAACGCTGGCAGAAAAGTCGCTGGTGAAGCTTGATATCTACAACAATACATTTGAAGCTTTTAAGCTTATGAAGAAGGTCGCCCGCTATCTCGCCGGCAACTTCAGAAAACAAATCAAAACCATAGACGAACGTATTGTAGTGGAATTTAAAGATCAGGGTCCATTTCAATTTGGCTTCAAGATCGCAGGAGATATGCTGGTTTTTTCTATGCATACCAATGTTTTTGAGTTTGACCGAAAGCATTCTTTATGGAACACTCCTGTTGTAAAAAATGACGAGAGGGCTTCATACTGTGGCTTGATCCATATCTATAATTTTTTGGCAGATTCATTCAAATATAACCGTTCCGAGGATCTGGGCTACCTAATTGGTCGCATGTTCATTAATAAAGACAATTACTTTTTTGTAGAAGGAAAACGTCAGTTGGGCGTTTTATTTAATAAATTTGGACAGGAAACCATAGATACTAAACATATAAGGGATATATTACAGGCAGCCATACTTTTTTCTCTTGATTTCGATTTGCTGGTTCCACCTTATGATAAGGTAGCTGTGGCTTCTGTAGAGCAACTAACACGGAAAAATACCAACAATCAACTTAAAACAGCCAAAAGGCTGGGTTTTAAGTTTTACCAGGACGATGAAAATTTATCATATTTATAAACAATCAAATATCTAAGTTATGATCAGGAAAATATTCATATTTACACTAACCGGAGCTCTTTTATTCGGTGCTTGCAATAAAAGCACAAAAGAGGCTGATGAAGAAAAACAAACCAAATCTGAAATGCAACAAAAAGTTGAGCAATATGCTGTTGTAGATTTAACGGCAGACCTTAGTCACCTTTCAGATAACCAAAAGGAGATGCTGAAAATATTATTTGATGTGGCCGACATTATGGAAAAACTTTTCTGGCAAGATGCTTTTGGAGATAAAGAAGCACTCATGGAAGATATTGATGATAAGTGGACTAAGCAATATGCTGAAATCAATTATGGCCCATGGGATCGCCTGGATGGCAATAAACCATTTGTGGAAGGTTATGGCGAAAAGCCTGCAGGCGCCAATTATTATCCGGCCGATATTACAAAAGAGGAGTTTAAAGCATGGGACAACAAAAATAAAGACAGCTGGTACTCCATGGTTCGTCGCGATGATGAAGGTAACCTCATTAATATCCCCTATCACGAATATTATGCAGAGGAGGTAGATGAAGCCGCTATTTTGCTGAAAGATGCCGCAACTTATGCCGAGAGTGAAGGATTAAAGAAATATCTGAACCTCCGCGCTGATGCTCTACTCACCGACAAATACCTGGCCAGCGATTTGGCCTGGATGGATATGCAGGACAACATGATTGACTTTGTAGTTGGTCCCATAGAAAGCTATGAAGACAAGTTTATGGGTTATCGCGCAGCACATTCCGGTCAGATTCTGATAAAAGATATGGAATGGAGCAACAAACTCAATAAATACGGGAAACTTTTGCCTAACCTTCAAAAATCGTTGCCTTGCGATGAAAAGTACAAGCAGGAAGAAGCTCGTGCACATGCCGATATGAATGTTTACGACGTAGTTTATTACGCAGGTGATTGCAATGCAGCCAGTAAAAACATTGCCATTAACCTTCCAAACGATCCTCGAGTACATGCCGAAAAAGGTAGTCGTAAGTTACAGTTGCGCAATGCAATGAAAGCCAAATTTGAAAAGATTTTGGTACCGATAAGTGAAGTGCTGATTGCTGAAGATCAACGTAAGCATGTGAAATTTGATGCATTCTTTGAGAATACCATGTTCCATGAAGTAGCACACGGCCTTGGAATCAATAATACTGTCAATGATAAAGGAACTGTAAGAGAAGCTCTTCAGGATCATTACAGTGCCATTGAAGAGGGTAAGGCAGATATCATTGGTTTGTTTCTGGTAACCAAACTTAACGAGATGGGGGAGTTTGAAAACAAAGACCTGATGGACAACTACGTGACCTTTATGGCCAGTATTTTTCGTTCTATTCGTTTTGGTGTAACAAGTGCACACGGTGTAGCCAATATGGTACGTTTCAATTATTTTAACGACACAGAAGCATTTACCCGCAGCGAAGAAGATGGTACTTATCGTGTTAACTTCGAGAAAATGCAGCAAGCCATGCGTGACCTGGGCGGCGAGATACTGAAAATGCAGGGAGAAGGCGATTATGAAGGTGCTCAGATGTTGATTGAAGAAAATGGAGATGTTGGTGAGATGTTGCAAAAAGATTTGGAAAGAATAACAGCAGCTGGTATACCGGTAGATATCCGTTTTAACCAGGGACCTAAAGTATTGGGTTTGTAGGAGATTAAATAAAATATATAAAAAGGGAGTTGTTGTAGAACAGTAACTCCCTTTTTCTGTTTATTCTCTGTATTACCATTTTATTTCAAGACTACAAGCATTCAAAAAACGCCCTTCTTTGTTTATTTCTTGGAAAAGCCTGTATCTTTGTAAAAAATAATTCGATATGTCAGTTTACGGAAAACCCAGGATAGTGACCACGCACGTATTAAACGGAATGAAATTGCGCGGTGAAAAAATAGCCATGTTAACGGCCTATGATTATTCAATGGCCCGCATCGTCGACCAGGCAGGAATAGATGTAATTCTGGTAGGCGACTCTGCCAGTAATGTGATGGCCGGTCATAAATCTACGCTGCCCATCACGCTCGACCAGATGATCTATCATGCACAATCGGTGGTAAGGGCTGCCAAAAGAGCCTTGGTTGTGGTAGATATGCCATTTGGAGCCTATCAGGGAAATAGTAAAGAAGCTGTAAGTTCAGCCATTCGAATAATGAAAGAAACCGGAGCCCAGGCTATAAAAATGGAGGGTGGAGAAGAAATAGTCGAGTCCATGCACCGTATTTTATCTGCCGGTATTCCTGTAATGGGTCACCTGGGTCTTACACCCCAATCCATACATAAATTTGGTACTTACGTGGTGCGCGCCAAAGAAGAGGCCGAAGCCAAAAAATTAGTAGAAGATGCCAGGTTGCTGGAGGAAACCGGGTGCTTCTCAATTGTGTTGGAAAAAATTCCTGCAAAACTGGCCAAAGAAGTAACTGAAAGCTCTAAAATTCCTATGATTGGTATCGGGGCGGGCCCTGATGTTGATGGCCAGGTGCTTGTGTTGCACGACATGCTGGGCATTACACAGGATTTTTCTCCACGTTTTTTACGTAGATATCATAATTTATTCGCCGAAATATCCGGATCGGTGGAGGCATATGTAGAAGATGTGAAAGACCATAGATTCCCGAACGAAAAAGAACAATATTAAAAGGTACAAATTCTTATGAAACTAGACATCCTTTACGAGGATAACCACCTGATAGCAGTTAATAAACCTATAGGTATGCTGGTGCAGGGCGATGAATCAGGAGATACTTCCTTGCTGGAAGAAGTGGCAGATTACCTGAAAAAAAAGTACAATAAACCCGGAAAAGTATTTACCGGATTAGTGCATCGTATCGACAGGCCGGTTAGTGGAGTGGTGCTTATTGCCCGCACTTCAAAGGCCCTTGCCCGTATGAATGAGTTACTCCGCAACCGGGAAATAAAAAGGGAATACTGGGCCCTGGTAAAAGATAAACCCGAAAAACTAAAAGATACCCTGCAGCATTATCTCCGC
Source organism: Salinivirga sp. (assembly GCF_055145285.1). Classification (NCBI taxonomy): domain Bacteria; kingdom Pseudomonadati; phylum Bacteroidota; class Bacteroidia; order Bacteroidales; family Salinivirgaceae; genus Salinivirga; species Salinivirga sp. The sequence goes on from NZ_JBSRDC010000065.1 coordinate 36,554, forward strand.
AAGGATGAATCTAAAAATAAATCGTTTGCCAGTTTTAAGGAGAAAAAGGGAAGTAAACTGGCTATACTCGATTATGAAGTAGCCGGACGTTCATCCAATTATTATCTCCTAAAAGTGAATTTACGCACCGGAAGGCATCATCAGATTCGTTGCCAACTGGCTAAAATAAAAACACCCATACGAGGCGATCTTAAGTATGGTTTTCCACGCTCAAATAAAGGTGGAGGAATAAATTTGCATGCAAAAAAGTTAGCATTTATCCACCCTGTAAAGAAGGAAGAGATAATAATTGAAGCACCTTTGCCGTTGGATGATAATCTATGGCGCGAATTCGATCAACTGGCATGATACGTTTTGCAGTAATTGCTTTGTTTATTTTCTTATCAGTGAATACATCTGCGCAACTTTGGGTGAGGTACCATTACACACCCGATGAACTCGTACGCGAAAAGCTTGTAAAAGCCGGCAGTGGGGTGAAAATATTGAATGTGAGTTATCACGGATCTCGAAATTCTATTGCTTATTTCAACAACAATACACCAGGTTTTAACATCAAGCGCGGTATTTTGCTCTCAACCGGTTATGCCCGAAATGTGAGTGCACCTAACCGAACTGGTAATTCGGGTGCGCCAATGGGGTATCCCGGCGACAGAGATTTAAGCCGGTTGGTAAATAATCGTACAAACGATGCGGCGGTGCTCAGTATTGAGTTTATATCCTATGCTGATTCCGTTCAATTTCGTTACTTCTTTGGTTCCGAGGAATATCCCGAGTATGTCAATAAAGGTGTGAATGATGTCTTTGCATTTTTTATTCGCAAAAGCGATGAAATGGAGTACCAGAATCTTGCCCAACTTAAAGATGGCACACCTGTAGCCGTGGATAACATCAATAACCAAAGAAACAATGAGTATTACATACCCAATACCTATTTTACAGGTTACGATTACCATGAAATGCAGGATGATCCGGTAAATGCTTACCGATCGCAGGAGTTTACGTTTGATGGTTTTACTACGGAGCTTGTTGCTGCCACAAAGGTAGAACCCTATGTGAAGTATGAGCTGAAAATTGCTATTGCAGATGTGGGCGATGATTTATACGATTCCGGTGTTTTTCTGGAGCAAGGTTCGCTTGAAGCTCCTGAATTTAAGAAACTCGCCATTCATGATGTAGAGTGGGGCCTGGAAAAAGTACAGGCATCTTTTCAGGATAAAATCGATTTGCGCTATGAGCAGGATACACTTGTGGTAACATCGCACATAGGGTTTGAGTTTAATAAACATGATATCAGCGCAACTTACAATGAGTTTTTAACACAACTGGCCCAGATAATGAACAAAACAGAAGGGGTAGTATTGAATATCAATGGTTACACAGATTCAGTGGGGACCGATACTTATAATTTTAACCTTTCGCGTAAACGGGCATTGTCTATTGCCAACTTTTTGGTTAACCAGGGTGTGGCGCGTAGCCGTATGAAATGTAATGGTTTAGGTAGTAATGAACCAATAGCTCCCGACAGCACCGAGGCAGGAAGGGCCAAAAACCGCCGTGTTGAGTTTCATATCATTCAATCTTCTGAAGAGGTTGCTTTTTAGATTAAAATATTTAACCTGGCTTCTTCGTTCTCAGTGAGTTGGTTTTAATCAAAGGCCAGTGAAATTTTTTCAACAATTTGTTAATAAAATTTTAATATTAAGATTTTCTTTTATTAACTTTGACATAGCTGAAACTCATTAATATTTCACCTGTAAAAGCACTGATAATGAAAATTTTTGATATAATCCTCTTTGTCACACTTATAAGCATAGCTGTCGGGCAATTTGCTTTTGACCTTATTGGTGTTTATGGCATGTTGATATTAATTGCCATTGCCCTTGTTGGTTTAATGCCTACAAGAATGATTTTTAACAAAAATTCATTTGTCCGTCATCTATTACAGCGCATCACCAGTAAAGCTCAAAGGCAATAAATAATGAGCCTTATCGACCACCCAAAAACCATTTTGGCTACCCATAATAATTCTTATTGGTTTTTTAAACCGGGTTTCCGTTTCCAACATGGCTTGTCGGCAATTTCCGCAGGGTGTGACCACTGATGGCACCATTTTACCTTCTTTAAGAGCAACGATGGCAATAGCTTTTACGCGCTGCTCAGGATAATTGGCGTTGGCATAAAACAATGCCACCCTTTCAGCACACAGTCCGCTGGGATATGCTGCGTTTTCCTGATTATTTCCCATCAGTATTCTCTCATCCTCCAGCAAAACAGCAGCGCCTACGTTGAATTCTGAATAAGGTGCATAGGCATTTTTTGCAGCTTCTATGGCTTTTTCAACCAATCGCGCATCTTCTACCGGCAGTTCCTCTGCATTTTTATATGCTTCGTAAGAAAAATTAAATTCTGTTTTTTTCATATTTATGACTTATGAAGTTCAAATATGCAAAAAAAACGCCATGTTTAAAGCGAATTGGTACTAAACTTGCCTTTTTACAACTTGCAGTTAAATTAATAAACGCTAAATATTGCTGTAAAACAATAGGTTTGAGTAAGTATTGGATGATAAATACAACACATTTTTTCAACCTAAAAAAAAATTGAAATGCATTGGTGCTACAATACATTGGCCATTTTGGGGTAAATGAGTTTTTAAAGCATTTTTTATATTGCCAGTGTAATTGTACGAAAAATATTAGATTAGCAACAAAAAAGAGTTTCATGTTACGTATTATTATAAGTTTTTCTTTGTGGAGTATTTTGTTAGGTGTAAATGCACAACATTTATCCCATGAAGATTATATTGAAAAATATAGCGACATCGCTATATCTGAGATGGAACGCACCGGTATACCGGCCAGCATTACTATGGCGCAGGCCATTTTGGAGTCAAATAGTGGCAATAGCCGGTTGGCCCGCAAAGCAAACAACCATTTTGGGATTAAATGCCATGGAAATTGGGCTGGCCCAACCATCAAACATACTGATGATTCCCACAATGAATGTTTCCGTAAATACCGTAACGCAGCCGAATCTTTTAAGGACCACAGTGCGTTTTTGGTTGATGGCGAACGATACCGGTTTTTGTTCGATTACAAAGCAACGGACTATAAACGATGGGCGCGAGGATTGAAAACGGCAGGTTATGCTACAAATCCAGGGTATGCCAGGAAGCTTATTGAGCTTATTGAACGATATAATTTACATAAACTGGATGAGGGAGTGAAATTACAACTGGCTGATAAAAAGGATGGAAATGCATCGGATACAAATAATGATTCTTTTGTTTTAAGTACAGGTAAACATCCGGTTAAAGAACAAAACAGGGTGGAGTATACGGTTGCCAGGGCTGGTGATACTTTTGCCTCGCTCACCGAGGAGTTTGAGAAAATGCGCTGGGAATTACGTAAGTACAACGATGTACCCGAAGGTATTGAGCCCGAACCAGGCCAGATTATTTATCTGCAACCTAAACGAAACAGGGCTTCAACGGACAATAAACAACACATTGTTGAAGCGGGTGAGACCATGTGGTATATTTCTCAAAAATATGCTGTTAAGTTGCGTAAGCTCTATAAAAAGAACCGTATGGAACCTGGTGCTGAACCTGAAGTAGGCGATACAATATGGCTACGCAGAAAGAAACCGAGAAATAGATAAAATTCGTGTGCAATTGTGTTTGTTGCAGTTCTGTTAAAGAAGCAGGTAATAACTAAACACACATGATTGGTTTGACGAAAAATAAAAATGTCCCGAAATTATATTTGCAGCGTGGCTTGCTAACTAATTTACACCTATGGTTTTATTTCAGCTGCTTGTATTTTCGGGACATTTTATGGGAATGTTTTAGCAATTAGTTATTTTCCATGTACAGGAAGTTTCCGTCCATGTCGAAATACAACTCAATTTCATTATCCAGTTCTATTTCATACATTTGCTGGCCATCCTCATATTCCAGTTCTGCTTTAGCAATGGTATTGTCCGGGTAGTTCGATTCAACATAATCAATGATGGACTGCGGTAAATCAGCAATTGGTATGTGATTATCGTCACTTGACATGTAATTTCCATTACCGTCGAATTCGAGTTCCATACCATTGTCAAGTTTTATCTCATATTCTGTGGCACCATCTTCCACATCCATTTCTGCAGAGATGATTGTCGCATCAGGGTAATTTGCTGTTACATAATCTAAAATACCCTGTGGTAAATCATTGATACTGACGTGTGAACTGTCATCGTCAAAACCCAGGAAGTTGCTGTTTGCATCAAAGTAGAGCTCAAATCCATTGCTGAGCGTTATTTCATAAACCTGCATACCGTCTTCCATTTCCAGTTCGGCCTTGATGATGTTTTGGTCCGGATAATTGGTGGTTACATAATCTGCAATTCCCTGTGGAATGTTTTGCATGCTCATATTCATATTGCTGTCGTCCATTCCCAGGAAATTACCGTTGCTGTCAAAATACAATTCGTTTCCGTTGCTCAACTCAATTTCGTAAGTTGTGGTACCATCATCATACGTACGCATGTATATTTCAAGAATACTTGCGCTGGCGTAATTCTGGTTGATGTAAGTTGCAATTGCATCGGGATATCCGGTGCTGTCTACCGCTTCAAATTGGGTAGATTTCGGCTGACTGCTGGTTAGCTGGTTGTTTTCTTCATCTTTTTCGCATCCTACTGTGGCCAGTACAATTGCCGCTAAAATTATTAAGTGTTTGATCATTTTTTAATTATTTTAATTTAGTCTTATTATATTTAACGTTTGTGGCTGGGTTTTGTTTTAACTTAAAGCGGTATCCGTTTTAATCAGTTTATCTATGATATTTCTGTCAACTGCACAAAAAACTTAATGCCAAGTGATTATTCTTTCGCGGATATATCTTACTGGATTTAACAGTTTAATCCGTGTTCGATTTTTATCGTGACTTCAAGCTAAGAGATTTCATTGAAGGTAGATCGGTGACAGTGGGGATGCATATCTTAAACCCGGAGGGTTTACATATCTATTTATATGTAAAGATGTTACAGGGACTCCGGAGTCCAATTATAATGAAACTATAGATCACCGATTGAAATGTCTATTTGTTAATCACCTGGGCATCGCGGTGATTTTTATAGCTTGCTGTAAAGCTATAAATATGTGATTCCTCCGGAATCAGGAAAATCGGTGTAAGCTGTGGAACATAGAACGCGGATTAGGCATATTGATATTTTCTTCTCACCGTATTATGCTACAATGCATTAATCTGGAATTGAAAAATCGATATTGTTAATAAGCAGATTTTCGGGAATAAGACTTAAAGCGGATTCCGTTTTAATCAGTTTATCTATGATATTTCTGTCAACTGTACAAAAAACTAAATACCAAGTGATTATTCTTTCCCGGATATTTTTTATTGGATTTACCCGTTTAATCCGCAACTTTATGGATAGATTCAGCTTTTTTCCACTACAAATGCGATCAATTAAGTTCTTTGGAAATACGCTGCTTTTCTACTTTGTCTGGTTGACGAGTAGTGTTATCGCAGTATCAATCATGGTATCGTGGCCGTTGGCTTCGTCTGCAGGGTCCATGTTCACGTAAACATCGGGTGGTACGCCGGTTTCAAAATCGTAAAGTGTATCATTGGCAGGGTAGCCTGAGCGGGTTACGCTGAAACGGTAATACCAACCATTGGGCATTTGGCCGCCATGCGGGGCACCTGCACCACCTCCTGTGGTGTCGCCTACCTGGGTAACTTGTGGATAGGCTTTAAGTGCTGCAGCAAAAAAGGTAGTGGCGCTGTAGCAATTGCGATTGGTGAGAATGACCACTGGTTTGTTATATTTTACCTGGCCTTCCGGTTCATTGTATACTTTCATCAGCTCGCCGAAATCATCGTGCGCGGGCCCGTCTTTTATAACTGTGCCATAGATGTAATACTTTTCTTCAGTCAGCCGGTTGATCATCTGAAATATGTTGGTAATGGCTCCACCGCCATTTTGCCGCACATCAATAATGAGGGCTTTTGTGGGGCGCATTCTGTTGAGGGTATATTCAATGTCGTAATCACTAATCGGATTGCTGAAAGAGCCATAGTGAATATAACCTATGAACTGTCCGTTTACCGGAAATATCTGGTGTCTTAACGGTCCGGTGATGTAGGAGTGTTCTGAAAGGTTAAAATGGTTGAGCTCGTTGGGTTCGAGATAATAATCTTCGAGTAGCCGCCCATTGAAATTTTCAGGTGCATCATACGAAATGTTGTACCTCGATACATTAAATGATGAACGCAGGTTTACATGGCCATCTTTCAGTGTGCCCAGCATTTCGAACATCAGGTTAAAAAACGCTTCGTTGGGCATGTTCGAATGCACACGAGCCGAGTATTCCGTGTAAACCTCGTCCCAATCTATGTTTTTAACATCGAAATAGCTGTATTTTTCGTCAACCTGCTTCCACAGATATTCAAAGTTTGCTTCCGGGCTATAGTTGGGATCTCCGTCCATAAGGTTTTTTTCACAAGTGCTGAATGTCACCAATGCCAGGAGAGTTAGTGTGCTTATGTAAAATGATCTTTTATTCATGAGCTGTTTTGTTAAGTTTGAATTTGAAGATCAATTGAAACAGATGCTGCGTGCCACGCACCGGACTGTACCCGGGATCGATTTTGTAATATTTCCAGATATATCCAAAGCGAATAATGTTGCTGTTGCGTAAATGGTAGTTGATGCCTGTATTGAAATTCAGAAGTACGGCTTTACCAATGGCTGTAGATTCACTGCGATCCACGTCATACGGATCTGTTCTGCCATCGACGAAATTTTCAATAACCACGTATGTTGGCCTAAGATAAACGAATCCCAACGGAATGTCAAAAGCTGTTTCAAAACTTATGCGATGCGGATGATATTTTATTTGCCAGCGCCATAAATTGATTTCAAATCCTTTGAGATGAAGCACTTTGCTCAGCTGGCCCGAAATCCCTATCCCGTTTAGTACATCGTATCCGAATGCTGCATTGAACAATTGTTCATTGAATCTAAATCGCATCAGATAAGTTGCGTTGAGTCCTGCAAAAATGTTAAATGGTAATTTTTGGCCGGGATCGGGGTTCCACAAATATCGAGCTGAGAGGTCGATATTGTATGCCCTGAAATAGCCCAAATCATTAATGGCATCGCTACCCTGATAACTCATGCCTACGGCGGCTTGCATATCCCAGATGCGGTTCATTTTTTCTGATCGATATCCCAACAGCCCTCCAAAATTAAGTCCTTCATAGAGCAGCGGAGATACGCCTTCATCTATTGTTTTTTGTTGGCCTACATAGCCACCCGAAAGGATGTAGTTTGAACGATCGCTGTGGTCGAATAATCTGATTGTATCCTGGGTCTTTCCTAAAAGAGGAAGCAGTAATATGAGTGCGGGCAGAAGAAGCTTGTTCAAGGTGAATTTGGTTTTGGTTATCTGCAAATTTACACATTGTGTGCAGTAAACCAAATTAAAAATAAGCGCGTATATTTTTTTATTTTTATTAGTCATTGATGAAGCTTGCAATATGTTTTTTGCGTGGGTTCCAGTAACTTTTCCACGAGCCACCGGAGCGGTCATCGATAATAACACCGCGGCTCGTGCTGTGAATTACTTTTTTTATACCTTGTGTATCTGTGTCGAGAATAATTGCAACGTGATTGATATTGCCGCCTGATTTGTTTTTGGTAAAAAAGACCAAATCGCCCGGTTGTGCTTTTCTTTCCCTGATTTTTTGTCCGGAAACGGCTTGCTGTGCTGCGGTGCGTGGCAGATTAATACCTGCTTCGGCAAATACGTGCCCGGTGAACCCGGAACAATCAAAACCCCGTGAGGTTGTGCCTCCATATTTGTACGGCGTGCCCACGTAGTCCTGTGCTTTTTTTACTATGGTTTTGCGCAGCCCTTCTACTTTATAAGATGCTACTTTTTTAGATGCGCTGTTTGTATAAGTAATTTCTCCTTTTGCAAATTTAATTTGCGGAGCCTGTTCCAGTTTTTGTGAAAGTTCATGGATTTTTTGGCTGGTAAGTGTTCCTGCTTTTTCTTCAATTGCAGGCATGTCTTTATTTACTGTTTGAACCAGTTGGTCGGTCAACTGCTGAATATCGTCTTTTAAATAATCAGGTATATTTTTTTGCCGGGCCTGGTCCAAATACATTAGTGCGCCTTTTAGGTCGGCCGGCTCATGCGTATTGGAATAAAAATGTGTGTGAATTAAGGATTTGAAATAGAGTGGGGTAGGGTCGGCCGGATTTTTCTGAATGTAGCGGTTGGCCTTTTTTAATACTTTTTCGTATTGGGCTTTGTCGTATTTCTTATTGAGCTTTTGATATTGGTTGGTTGTACCGCAAGATGCTGTAAGCAACAGAAATAGTATCGTTACCGGAATTGTTATAAAAGTATTTCTTATGCTATTGCCACTAACCAAATAATTCATTCAGTGCTGCTTTATTTCTTTCTTTAATGCTTTCAAAAAGCGATTGTTCAAAAGTATCAAAATTAGTTTTTTCTGCTTGCATCTGTATATTTTTATCAGACAAATAATGTAGCTTATCGCATAAATTCGTCAAAGTTTCCAGTACATGAGAAGTAATAATGATTGTTTTTTCCTGCAACCTAAGCTCCAGGAGGATAGACCTTACTATGCGGGTAGTTTCGAGGTCAAGGCCATTAAAGGGTTCATCTAAAATCATTATTGGTTTGTCTTGTTTTATTACGCCCATCAGCGCCAGCTTTTTTTTCATGCCTGTGGAATACGTTTCTATTAAATCTTTAAGGGGCAACTTAAACAGGGCATTCCATTTATTTACATCGAAATTTGGGATTTTAAATATGTCAAGATATTCTTCTCCGGTAATATTGTCATAAAAAAATGGTTCTGTGGGTAACATACAAATGCTGCTTCTTTTTAGTTTTTCACTTTGCCGGTTAATGGTTCCTGAATGGATCTTTTTTATTCTGAAGAGTGCATTTAAAAGGGTCGTTTTACCAGCCCCATTCAGCCCTACTATACCATGAATCTCGTTTGGTGGAATTGATAAACAGAGGTTTTCTACTACGGTTTTTTTACCGTATTTCAGTGTCAGGTTTTTAATTGTAATCATTCAGGTATGATTTAAGGGTTTGCATGGCTCTGAGATAAAAATATATGGTCAAAATAATCAGTAAAGGGAGTAAAACCGGAATAAAAATGCTCAGTATTCCAAGACTCACAAAGATCTGTCCTGCTGTGTTTTTTTCATTTGGCTCATAGAAGGCATATTTCAGCATTATCATATAGGCTATTGTAAGAGCAAAAATGAGTGTTTCCATCACCGGGATATACCAAAATTCAGCATTGAAAATCGGGTAGATAACTATGAGCGGGGCCATGAACAAAAAATAAATTTTGAGTGCAGTAGTTATTTTGTGATGTATAAAATAACGGGGCGGCAATTCAGTGGCAAAAAGTATTTGTAAAGGTTCGCCTTTTTCATAAAACCCAAGCGGAAAAACACTTAAAATTAATATCGAAATTGGGATAGCAGCCGGATGAAAAGAGGTTGCCAGGGCAATCAGATAAATTATTATGATGAACAATGCGCCTCTTCGGAGACCGCTTTTCCACTCAAAAGCCCGTGGCGGAATCAATGCGGAGAGAAAATTGATATTGATATGTTGATATCGAAGCGGTGGAATAATACTTATTAGGCTAATTATGCCTGCATAAGTTATTAGATGCACAAAATTTTCATGAACACCGAGCGATATTAAAAGGGGTATGGAAATTAGAAAGTATTCTAAAGCCATAAGTGCAGGCGGCCATTGAAGGATGCCTTGAAGAAATGTCTTATCGGACCGTTTGAGATGAATCAAAGCAATTAGAAACCCATAAATAGAAATAAGCCAGATTGGATATTGATAGGCTGCATTGTAGATAATGTAAATAACAAAAGATAATGGCAACAATAAAAAAACAGCACGTAAAAATCCAATATCTTTCAGGGCTCGTAAACCCTGTACGAATCTTATCCTGATAATTTGTAGTTGCACTTTATTGCAATTGTTTTTTTAATGGTTACTCCAATTCGGGGTCTATATCTTCAATTCCATTGTTCCAGTCATCATTTTGATCAAGGTTTATGTTGAAATCTTCACCTTTCGCTTCCGATTCCAGAAATTCCTTGATTTCATGAGTGGACATTTTCTTTACATTGGTTATCAGGAAGTGCTCCTGTATGAATTTCCCGAAACTATTGCACTCCTTTGTTGCATTGGTTAATATTTCCTGTACAGGTTTCTCAATGGGTAGCAAGCAGGTGAGCATGGCAAATTTTTCCTCAAATTCTACTTCTTCCAGTTCACCGCCATTTTTCTTTATGTTATACGCAAATTCTTTACCTATCAGTTCTCTCTGAACTTCAGAATAATTTTCGTTATCGTTGTTTATTAGCACCACAAAATACCGTAAGTTGGTGCCTTTACCGCCCAGACCGGTAGAAACAAATAATTGTTTTTCGTCGAGTAATTCGCTTTCTAAAAGCATGCGACTTTCCTGTAGCCCCAGTGTTACCCATGCCTTCATGTCTTCATCTGCATGTGCTTTGTATTTTTCAAGGGCTCTAAAATATTCTACCTTGTCAAAAGATGCCAGTTTGCATACCAAAGCCTGTTTCTCCTCCACAGGCAGCCCGGGATCATATAGTTTTTGCACCTCTGTAAGGTAATCGTATGCTTTATCGAGTGTTTTTTTTACATCTTTAGCTTTTTGAAAATACTTCATTTGCAGTTTTATATCTATTTGTTCCTGCAATATGTTGATATTGGCAGATTTATCGCCAATCATCTTCTTCAATTTATCGTACAAATTATTCTGCTCTTCCATATGCCCTCCTGTTGCCCTTACATTATCTTTTTATACTAAATCTATCTTTTTTATTTTATTGGTTTAATCAAAGAAACAAAAATTATACAACTCTTACAATTGTAGAGCATAAGTCGGATTCTTATTTCCCTTTTCGTATATTATTTAGTATTTTCCCATAAAAGTGTAAACAATGAACTTTCAAAGTCAAAAATTGGATTTAATCGAATGGATTTCAAAACTAAACGACTCTTCGGTGATCGAGAAACTTCGGTCAATTAAGGAGAATTATGCCAAATCAAAAGATTGGTATGCCGACTTAAAAGACGAAGAACTTGCATCCATAAATCGTGGATTGCAGGATATCGAAGAAGGACGATTAAACTCTCATGATTCAGCCAAACAGATTTATGGAAAGTACTTATAAAATCATTTGTACTTACGAAGCCCCGCTGCCCCATGTATCCGCACGTGTGGTTTTCCTGCAAATTGACCGCACACTGTTTTTTTACGAAAAAATAGGAATCTCCAACAACCTTTGTTAAATTTGGATGGTTAGGGCATGCGTTTATTAAGCGTTTACCAAAAACAGATAGCCGCATCCAAAAGGTGCAGTTAGCCACAAAACGGTAGATGGCTATATGGAAGATCGGATGTGGTTATTACAGTTTTCTGTTAGTTGGCGGTAATTAAAATAAAACAGAACTAATGAAAAAAATTGACTTACCCCCAGCTACCGCGCTTGTATCGGGTGGTGTTTTAACTATCGACATACGATCTTTAATATAAGAATTACAAGCAGCAAACTAATGACCAAACTATGACATTTTTATGCAAAAGTAACTAAAGCTATTAAACACAATACCAGGGTTATCCGTTTAATCTTTCTTTCTTTTTACTAACAAAGAAATAATTGTTTAATTTTTCAACAATTTGTCTGGCACGGGTGATGTTCTTGTGCTTTAATGTGAGTTTATAACCATTCAATATCCCGATTATTGTATTATCAGTTGGTTCCTCGGGATTTCGCTTAACTGTAAATTCTTTCTTAATGCCCCTGGCGGCTTTCTTTTTATTGAAAGTCGCAATGTATTTTCTAATCCTGCCATCTTCTATATCAAAAGGTGCTTTTGGGGCTTTTATTTTCCTTTTTCCACTACCCCAGTTTTCACCTGTCTTAATTCTGTTGATTTGCATTTCGGAAACACCATAATCCAAAGCTATTTTTCTTAATGGAAGCCCTTGTTTAATTTGTTTTTTTATATGCTTTACATCTTCATGCGTAAGTTTAGTGTTGGTGAATTTTCTTTTTTTAACGATTAAATTTGTGTAATGAAGATTTTTTTTATTGCCATCCCTGTAACCAATTTCTTGTTTTTTCTTATTTACCCCTTTGGGTAATTTGCCAAAGGCGATTGCAACTAACGTGGCTACCGGAACACTACGTGGTTTTCCATTATCGTCAGTAAGGCTGGCATATCCATGTCTAAGCTTACCATTTTGCACTCTAAATTGGACTTCTAGCTCGGTTATATAGACTTTTCCCTTTGTACGCCAGGATCTTTTTCTACCTGTATCGGTCCTGTATATTCGTCCTGACTCACTTATATGGTATCTTTCAAAACCTTTTACACTATAGCAAACTTCACTATTGATTATTTTTTTGCTCATCCTTATTATGTTGCCTTTTAATTTACTACGATAAAACAAAGATAATAACTTTCGGGATTTTAGGTTTCAGGTCCCGAAAAACACAAATTTTAAATTTGTTTGTTTTTCGTGGATGCTCGAAAAATTACATAAATCAAAGATTTATAATTTTTGGCATTTCATGTTTCAGGTTTGTTTTGACAGTTTCCTCCACTACCGATCGTTTTCCCGTAATTTCATTTGCATATAAAATTTTTGAACCCACCGCAGCCATTTTTTTACAAAAAAATAGGAATCCCCAACAACCTTTGTTAAATTTGGATGGTTACGATAAACGTTTTAATAAACGTTTATCAAAATCAGATAACCGAACACAAAATGTTCGCTTATCGCCGGAAAATGGAATGATAAGTGCTATTAATAGCACTTATTTATATGTTAGCGGTAATTAAAGAGTTTGTAACTTTTTAGGGAAATTTAAGAAGAATGTTTAAATTTAATAAAATCAAGAAACATCAATAAACAATAGATAATGAGAATTTATACTTCAATTGTAATTATATTCATTTTTTTTAATTTGTTTGGACAGAAGGACACAATTTCAATAGTAGATAGTAATCGAGTTAAAAAACAATCTACATCCACTAAAAATAAGCATGAGAATTTATACTCAAGTCAAGTTCGAATAGATTCTATAATAGGTGTAATTCTTAGTGAGCAAAGTCAATTAAAACAGAAAAACGATATTCTAAGAACAACTCTTGAATCAAATACGAATATCTTCAATGGTATTTCTTCATTTTTTGCAATTATTTCAATATTATTGACGATAGTTGTGATAGCAATCCCATTAATTAATTACTTTCTTGTTTTAAAACCCAACAAAAAAATTGTTGATAAAGTCAAGAATCTTGAAGAAGATGTTTTAAAAACATTAGAAGGAAATTTTGAAAATTACTTTGAAAAACTTAGAAAACAAAAAACAACAAAAATTTTAAACCTATTAAATGATAGATTAAGACTATCTGAAGTAACAAATTATTTTGTGTTAAACGATACGGATAATTTGGAAGAGGAAGATATCGCAAAAATCATTGATTTTTTAGATGAAAACGATGATATTGAAGAAATAGATGCATCAATATTACACTCTATTGTTATTGAATCTGATTTTTTTATTGCCGAAAAATATTATAAATCTATATTTGAAAAAGATGAAGAAAATAAATATGAGTTTGCTGTTAAATATCTTGTTGATAATGATTTTGAAAATCATATTTCATACATTGAGAAAATAATCAAAGCGAATGATAAGGGTCATCATTTATTAATTAGATTTTTCGAATACATTAAAAATAACTTTATTGGAAATCTAATGGAAAAAAAAGTTTCGGAGAAGAAAGAAATTGGAGTGAAATATATAAGACTTCTTTTTGATAATGTTAAAATTTTAAACTCTATTAAGGATAAGGAAATTCCAAAAACCTCTGGATTTGAAGAGCACCCAATTTCTAGAAATATCCTAAATCATAACCCGTTTTTAAGAGAAACAAATTATTATGAAGAATATTTAAAAGGTTTAGATACATAATATTAATACAAAGAAAATATGAAGAAATCAGATGACGAATTGACGAAAATAATTTCTCGTTGGCACACAGCTTTTTTCATGGGTCAAGCACTACTTGAAGATTATGCTGAACGAATGGCAAAGCTTGAAGGAAGTGACCCAGAAGATATTAAAAAGTCGGTAAAAGAATTGGCAGAAAAGAAATTTGACGAATTCAAAAAATCAAGTCCGCTTATGGCGTTACCACAGGAAATAAAACATATACAAGAAGTATGGATACCTTATGCAATTAAAGCTTGTAAAAAACTTTCAATTCCATACAATGTAAATCACATTGATATTGACAAAGCATTTAAAGACATTAAATCAACTGATCCTGATTTATATCAATTTATGATGGATTATTTTTCAGCATTTGAATCCTATAGTTTATACTATCATGCTCTAAAAAAAGGTGAATCTGGAACAATGGATGAATATTATAAAGTTGAAAAAGAGATGAATGACAAGCAAACAATCCTTGACAATCAATTAAATAATCATTAAATGAAATATAGTTTTGAGCAACTCAATGTTGGTGATGAAATCTTTTTTGAAAATGAGTATCTTGATAATTTTGATCTCTATTGGAAAATAATATCTAAAAATATCAATGATACAATTACCGTTGAAGTAAACGAAATGGGTAGACATGACAGAATTACGATTGAACTAAAAGATATTAAATATCATATTCCATCAGGAAAAGCCTAGTACTATGGATATTATAAACTACCGCTAACAAAGGCGAGTGGGAAAAAGGCGCTTGCGTTTAATTTAAACGATATTTAAGCTAAATTTGAGTTGTTGTAAAGAGAAAGGTTTGTAAATATAATCCTTTCTCCCACCAGCCAAACCGTTGTATGCTAGTGCGAAACTTGCAACGTAGATTTTTCAAAAAAACAAAACGGGTGTACCGGTTTTGGGTATAGTCGGATTGTACCTTTGTAGAAACAAAGGGAAATATTATGAACAAAGAAAGTAAAATAACGGATTCCGATGACTTACAAGTTCAATACGAACATTGCGAATTGACTGCTCAATTTGAAAAGTCATTTATTCATTGGGAAGAGCCGATTGATAAAGAATTGATACTTCAAATTCTTGACAAAAATAGTAAAATTGACACTCCTTTTAAACTTGCATTCGCTTACGACTTAATTAAAACGTGTAACGCTGACAATGTAGTTCTTCCGAAAATACACGAAATTATTGAGGAAATGCAGGAGGACAAAGAGTTTAAAGAAATTTGGCTCAGCTATAATAATTCCGGTGAAAATTTAGATTTAACAAAGACAAAAGAAGAAATTAGAAAGGATTGGTTAAATTTAACAATTGAATACGATGGGAAATTAAATTGTCCAAATAATATGAATCTATTGACAACCCCTCATAATCGGATAAACGATATTTGGGGCAATCCAGCTAAGGTTTGGACAAAAATGCTTAATCGTAAAATGTTTGTCATAAAAGTCTTAGACGAAAAAATTGGAGAGATGTTGTTTCCAGTACAAAGAGATGAAAACGACTCGTTTTTTGTTTTAGGCAGGGGCTTTTCTCCAATGCGAAATCAAGAATATATAAATCTTTGCCGTGAGTTGTGGGAAATTATCATTAAGCCTGAAAATCAACAGTTTTTTCAACAAAATTACAGGCATAATAATGAACAATTGCGGCATCAACATCAGGAGGTGTTGGATTTACTTGATGAATTGTAAATAAAATATTAACATGAAAACTTAATAGCATGCAAAAAGAATTATTTCAAGAATGGCTCTTTAAAAAATACACGAATAAAACAACGGTGACCATATTGTCACAGTGTAAAAGAGTTGAAGAATTTCATGGTGATTTAGATAAGCACTTTTCAAAGAACAATTGTGAGGAGTTAATGTATTTATTGTCATACAATACAAATGACGAGAGTCTAAAAATAAAACCAAGGCATAAAATCCCCATTAATGGTAATATAAAGAATGTTTCTGCATCTTATAAAAAAGCAATTAAGTTATACAGAACCTTTTGTTTACAAAACTCAAAAGAATTTATAAATGGTAATTCTGTAAATAACCAGAAAGGATTTGAAAACACTAATTATAAGAATAAAGGAGAATGCAGCTTAAGATCAATCGATTATTCTTTTGATAACTTAGATAAATTAGATGAATATTTTGTATGGAATGTTGGTCAATGTGCAATAGTTGAGCCTGAAACAGAAAACTTGTTTGATATTGCTCTTAATTATTTTAAAAATTTAGAAGGAGAATGGTTCTTTAAGAAAGATAATAGCAGTTTTTTCACTAGAATAATTCCTTCTTTAGTTCAAAAAGATTCGACACTCAAAAGATTTTTTCATGAATTATTTGAAAGGACTGAACCGCTGATTGAAGAATATATTCAAGAAATTTCTTCAGATGAAGAGGATTATGACTTAACAATTACTGATGATGATATTTACTTAGCTATGCGTGATGAAGATGAAACTCGAAAAAGTATAACGGGATGAAAATGGTTGGTTAATTTAATAAAAGGCAATATGCTATCTGAAAATAAATTAAATATTAATTTTAAAAATATAAGTAATGGCTATTTTTAACGGAACTTTGGAAGAGTTTAATAAGTATTTGGGACCACACATGAGAAATTTAATTCAAACTTCAGTAGCTCGAAAATACAGATCTGATGTAGGAAAATGTGAAATATGTGGAACAAAAAAGGGATTACAAGCTGCCCATAAACATGGAAAAGATAGGGTTGATCTCATAAAAGAGGCGGCTAAACCCTATATTGCTGGAAATGATATTGTAAATGGAGACTTGCAAACAATTGAAGCTAAATTCAAAGACTTGCATCAGCCAGCAGAAGAAACGTTTTATATACTTTGCGGTAAATGCCATAAAAATTATGATAGAACTCCCACTACTTCCTTTGATGAATTAAAAATTCAATATGAGATTATAAAAGTTGAAAATAGATTCCCAGATTGGTTGGAAAAACCAAATCAGCAAAACACAGTCTTAATAAATACATTTTTTCAAATTCAAAAAGATTTTGTGACCACTATAGAGATGCTAAAAGAAAAGGCTTTGGATCTAAATAATTTTGATTCAACTCTACGAAACTTATCTTTTATTGGAACAAATAATTATGGGAAGGTTTTTGAGATTGATGGAGATCACATTCACTTATGGGAAGAAGTGAGTGATTACATTATAGAACAATATAATAAAAGTAATGAATAACCTTTTCTACCTACTCCATGGTACAATTTTCCGCACAAAGGAAGATTTGAACGATTTAATTGAAATCAATGAGGTTTTCAGCGATGAAAGCCTCATTGTTGCCCGCCGGAATGCTTTTCGGAAATACCAAAGCTACGTGGATGTGTTTATGGATGGTATCGGAAAAAAATACAACACATACAACGACTCCGTTCAGAAATTGCAAGACTTTGTCAATTCATATCGGGTTGAGCATCCGTTAAATAATCCGGATTTGGGTAAAATAGAGGTTGATTTTGATAAAGGCCTGTTTATTTATCTTGTTATAGACCCATCAGATACATACACGACAAAGGAGGGCGATCTGATTTACAACAAAAAAATCTTAATCCATTTCTTCAATGCCGATTTTGAGAACTATTGGAAAGCTGCTTTAAAGGGTTTGCAATCGGAGGCGGACTTCTATTTGTCAAATAATATCGATGTAAACAAAGAGCTGGAAACAATAGCACATGCAAACAAAAACAGCATTAAAATTATCAATACACCCATAAACTATCAAAAGCTAATCGACAATGGATTATAAAAAATTATGGCGAAATATATTCGTTTATGAACACTTAAAGAAAAACCCTTATTCATCAACAGCAGATTTAATTGAAGAAATCAGGACAAGTTTCAGTTTTGTAGATAATGTTGATGAAGAAGTGATTACTCCGAGAGTATTAAAAAGTAATTTAGGGGAAATAGAAGACCTTTTTTGTATTAATATTGAATATTCACCCTCCAAAAAGGGACATTACATTGAAGAGTCGGATCAGACCAAAATTGCTGAGCGGGCTCTGGAGTCGTTGCAATTTTATTATCTTATGAAGAATGTTCCTGATGCGCTTAAATACATTCGATTTTCACCACGCAAAGCATTTGGCACTGAGTTTTTTGTCGATATTTTAAAAGCCATTGAGGATAATAAAAAAGTCAGGTTTTTATATGAACATTACGAGAAAAAAGAGATAACCGAGCGCATTGTTTCACCACTTGGTTTGAAAGAGTTTAAAGGCTTTTGGTATTTGATTGCCGATGACAAGGGAATTATTAAAGTGTTTGGGTTGGACAGGATTACTGGTTTAGCAAAGTATAATGAAAACGCAAGAAGGCCAAAAGATTTTGACATGGACGAGTATTTTAAACACTGCTATGGCATCGTCCGTTTTCCTGATTCTGAACCGGAAGAGGTTTTAATAAAAATGAAACCCATTAAAGCTGCATATTACAAAGCCAATCCGTTGCACCATTCGCAAAAAATCGTTGAAGAAAATAAAGATTACGTAGTTGTTTCACTTTATGTGTATTACACCTACGATCTAAAACAAGAACTCCGCTCACATCTCAGGGAGGAATTAGAAGTAATTCAGCCTAAAGATAGTCTTAATTCAGAGCGATATTATTAGATGCAAAGAAACCAAGGCAAAAAACACCAGCATATAACACGGGCGAAGTGGGAAGAAGGCGCATGTGGCTGATTGCGTCGACAGTGGAGCTAAACAACCACCGCCAAATTTTAAGTATTGTTGAGAAAAGTTGTATATTGTAAAATGTAAAATTTGGCTTGGTGCAGTTATGAAGGTTTGCGTAAGCAAATCTTCCTCCCACTAGCCCAACCGTTAGGGGCAAGTGAAAAAGACACAACGACAACCTGAAATGATAATTATAAAAAATGATATATCAGTGGATTTAGCTTTATGATAAGACAGTGCAAATTTGATGGAAATTTATTTTGTTTTTTT
>NZ_JBSRDC010000066.1:0-32960 GCF_055145285.1 Salinivirga sp.
GGAGAACATCAAATAGTAGAGGTTTATTGTTTATGCGGTTACTTGAACAGGCTGTTATTGCAGAGCCTTTAACATATGATAAAATTATTAACGAAAATCACGGGTGTTGATCGGATACCCCATATTATTTTAAATAAATTTTACAATTGAAATATTTGATTAATTCTATCTTTGATAAAAAAATCAGATATGCGCATAGCAGTTAACGTACGACTTTTACTCAAAAATAAACTGGAAGGTATTGGATGGTTTACATTTGAAAATCTCAAAAGAATTACCCTTGCGCACCCCGAAATTGAATTCGTTTTTATTTTTGACCGGCCTTATGCTCAGGAATTCATATTTGCAGATAATGTGAAACCGGTCGTCTTAACCCCGCCAACAAGACACCCCCTTTTGTACGTTATTTGGTTCGAATTAAAGCTGCCCCGTCTTTTGAAACATCTCAACGCAGACTTATTCTTGTCTCCGGACGGATTCTTGTCTTTACGCTCAAGCACCCCACAAGTTGGTGTAATTCATGATATAAATTTCGCTCACCGACCCGGCGATTTACCCTGGTTTTACAGAAAATATTACAACTATTTCTTTCCTAAATTTGCTCATAAAGCCACACGTATTGCCACGGTATCGCAATATTCAAAACAAGATATTGCCAACACGTACAAAGTTGCTGATGAAAAAATTGATGTGGTTTATAATGGCGCTAACGAAATGTACACGCCTATAGATGAAAATCTAAAAACACAGGTAACAGCAAAATTTAGTGGCGGCGCCCCTTATTTTCTTTTTATTGGTGCATTCAGTGCCAGAAAAAACATCAAGCACCTGATACAGGGATTTAACAAATTCAAGGAACAAGACACGCAGAACTTTAAACTTTTACTCATTGGTGAACCGCTGTTCAGAGATGATGATTTGCAAAAGACCTATCAAAACCTTCAGTACAAATCTGAAATTGTATTTTTAGGGCGCCAGAACCCTGAAACCCTGCATAAAATTCTCGCATCAGCCCATGCGCTAACATTTGTACCCTTTTTCGAAGGGTTCGGTATACCTGTAGCTGAGGCAATACAATGTGAGGTGCCTGTGTTGGCATCGAACGTAACCTCTGTGCCGGAGGTAGCCGGCGATGCTGCCATTTATGTAAATCCCGAAAGTGTTGACGAAATAGCCAAAGGTATGGAGCGCATTGCAACAGATGAATCGCTGTACAACCAATTGCTGTCAGCAGCTGTAAAACAACAGCACAAATTTACCTGGGACAAATCGGCCGGGCGCCTGTGGGATTGTATCCAAAAGGTTATAGATAATGCCAAATAAAACATATAAACTCAAACCATATTACAAATCACACGCAATAGAAGCCGGTTGCGACGAAGCAGGCCGGGGCTGTTTGGCAGGGCCCGTTTGTGCAGCAGCTGTAATTCTTCCAACCGATTTCTCAGACCCATACCTTACAGACTCTAAAAAACTAACAGACAAGCAACGCCGGGCAGCCAGAACCATTATTGAAGATAAAGCGCTAACCTGGGCAGTAGCTATGGTTGACAATCACGAAATTGATGAAATCAACATTCTTAATGCCTCTTTTCTGGCCATGCACAGAGCGCTGGCTCAACTAACCACCGTACCGGAACATATTTTGGTTGATGGTCACCGGTTTAGCCCATATAAAAATATACCCCATACGTGTATCATTAAAGGTGATGGCTTATTTTTATCAATAGCTGCGGCATCGGTGCTGGCGAAAACTTACCGCGACGATTACATGTTGGAACTGCATAAAAAGCATCCGCAATACAAATGGAACAAAAATAAAGGATACCCGACAAAAGACCATCGTGAAGCTATTCGGAATTACGGCATAACGCCATTTCACCGCAAGAGTTATAACTTGTTCGACAGGCAACAAAAAATTCCTTTTCCGGAATAAATCTACATTTTTCTGTAATAAATTTTTTCGGGGGTAATAACCATGTCGAGTTGTTTATCGTGGTCATCAACGGGCACAGCACCAACTATCTGCTCATTATATCCAACACCTATAAGTGTAGCCCTTGTATTGCGGGAGCTAAACAGTTTATCGTAATAAGCCTTGCCTCTGCCAAGCCTGTTGCAGGCTGCATCGAATGCCAAGCCCGGAACTATAATCAAATCTGGCCTGGCATCTAAAATAGCTTTGCCCTGAGGTTCAAGAATACCAAAGTGCGGTTCAGGCGCCATATTTTCAATGCCTGTGTAGGGCTTAATCAGGAGATTCTCACCATCAATTACAGGAAGCAAGACTTCTTTTGTCTGATAAGCCATATTTACAAAATCATGCGTGAAAATTTCTTTACCAAAAGACCAAAACAACATCACTGTTTTTGCTTCGTTGTATTGCTTCACATTTTCCAGCCGGCTAAAAACAGCCTTTGTTTGCTGCATCTGTTCTTCCTTAGAAAGCGATTCTATAAAGGTTTTGATTTTCTCTCTCAGCAGTTTTTTGGCCTGATGTATCATCTTTACATTTTAACTTTATTCAGAAAAATTTGTATACGCTACAGGTCAATCATGGGTTATAACCCGATTGCATTAAAATTTGCTGATAATCATTGTTTTTCATCAGCTGTGGGATGCTTACTTCTTTATTTTTGTTCATGTAATTCCTCACAATTTGCCACCCGACCCATTGACCTACGCGCCCCGGGCTTTCTTTTGTAAATGGTCCGGTAAAAGGAGCATCTTCAATAAATTTCTTAATCAACATGCGATTATCGTCGAAAAGAATTTTTTTCTCCATCATATAAAGCCATACATCTTCTTCCGATTGTCGGCACCATGCTATATCCTTGGCTGCGAATGCGATCTTCAGTGAATCAGGAGCATTAGGGAAAAAGGCATCCATAAGGTAAAGCACTTTACCATGATATATCATGTTAGACACAAGATTATTGACCGAATCATTGAATGGGAATTCTGTTACAATCCAACCTTTAACTGCTTCAAAAGGCATTACTTCAGGGTTCATTCGCTTACGCAAATAATTTGATATCTGCAACTGGTCATAATACCTGGCGTCTTCGCCCAAAAACTTATCCACCCCAATTCCCAAAATATCTTCAGCAGTAACAACCGACTGATTAAACCCGGTCATCATCAAATAAATATCGGGCACATTACGATTGGGAAAATAATATTTGTAATGCTGAAAAGCGCTGTAAAGCTTCTCCCTGTACGGATTAAAATCGCGGTATAATTTGCGAGTTTTTTCATAAGCCATGCGAATATCATAATCAGATAAAAAGAGGGTAAAAATATCGTAAAAATCGCGCCTTTCCGGAGTGCCGGTTTTTATGATATGATAAAAATACAGTTCAGAAAAGGCCGGATAACTATTAAATAATTTGCCGGCATTCAATGCTACCGTATCGGGATGAGATTCGAAGAGCAAACTATCAAAACGCACTACTTCAAATTCCGGGTCAATGTTTCTGACATCTACATAGAGCTTATCATTTTTGCATGAGCTCAAAATAAAACTCAAAATAACAAAAAAGAGTAACTTCAAAGCATGATTGTTATACTTTTGTAATAAAATCTTGTATGTATTCATTGGATAAAATCTTAAACTATTTTGCACAAAAAAACAAAAATAATCGTTTGTTTTGATAACGGCATAATAATTAAATATTATTGATTCCAGCCATTTTAAAACATAATATGCTGTTTATCTTTTAAAAACATGGGAAATTCAACTTATATGTTTTATTTTACAATGGTCGTAAAACCTTATAACTATGAAAAAAACAATACTTATTTTTAGTGCCCTGTGGCTTGCAGCAGTGGGACTCAATGCACAGAACAAATTTTCATTTGGTTTTGAAGCAGCACCCCATATATCATGGGCGTCGAGCAACACCAACAAAGTAGTGCCTAACGGTACTTCTTTTGGCATAAAATACGGATTAAGAGGTGATAAATTTTTCGGTGATAATTACGCCATTACCTCAGGTCTTATGATTTCCCATACATCGCTTAATTTAATTTACGAAACCCCCATTGAGTTTAAAACGGTAGATAATGATTTTACAGCTGATAGTGGGAGTTCGGTAGAATACAATCTTCAATACATTGAAATACCATTGGGTATAAAGTTTCAATCAAACGAAATTGGTTATTTAAGAGTTCTGTTCGAAGGTGGTTTTATCCCTGCCATGGAGCTGCGCAGCAAAGTTACAGCCGATGAGTATGATGTTGATAAACAAGAGCTCACCGAAGGTACAATTCCGATAGCCATTTCGTATTATTTTGAAGGAGGTATATCATATTCCCTGGGCGCTCAATTGGCCCTTAAGGGCACATTATTTTACAGCAGCGGTATGTTCGATATCACAAAAGATGAAGGCGATAGAGAAGACAGGATTTCTCATAATGCCTTTGGAATGAAACTTGGCCTTATTTTTTAACAATCAAACAGTAAGTTTGCATGCTGGAAGGACCAAGTCGAGTTGTAAACCAAAAGTTTAGGTAACGTACATGCAGCTTAGTGCACACAAAATAACCAGAAGAAAGTAACGTTTTTACTCAGGGTATCATGGCGAAACCCATACCGGGTAACATAGGGACAGAAACTAACCACCAAAATTGTACAGAGATGAAAATTGCGTTAGCTCAAAACAATTATCACGTAGGCAATATAGAAGCAAACACAAACAAAATAAACGAACAGATTATTAAGGCTAAAAAACACAACGCCGACCTGGTAATCTTCTCAGAATTGGCTATTTGCGGCTACCCTCCTTTGGATTTGTTAGAACAAAAGAGCTTTATTGAAAAATCCGAAAAGGCAATCAACAACATTTTGATGCATGTAGACAATATTGCTGTTATTGTTGGCGCACCCAGTATAAATGCTGATCCGGAAGGAAAGAAACTCTACAATTCAGCTTATGTGTTACAAAACGGCCAAATAAAAAAGATTATACACAAAACACTATTACCTACCTATGACATTTTTGATGAATATCGATATTTTGAACCCAATGAAACACCTGAAATTGTAGAGATAAACGGGCATACAATAGCACTCACCATATGCGAAGATCTATGGGATGAGCAACCGGTAGATCAACCTTTTGCCCAAACCAGGCTCTACAAAAAGGCCCCCATGAAAAAGCTAGTGGGTAATAATCCGGATTTAATTATAAACATTGCTGCATCGCCTTTCTCATACAATCAGGAACAAAAAAGAAAAGGCATACTTAAACGCAACGCCCACGATTATCAAATTCCACTTATTTATATCAACCAGGTTGGCGCCAACACAGATTTAATATTTGATGGTGCCTCAAAGGTACTTAACACCAATGGAGAAATTGTAAAACAATTAAAAAGGTTCGAAGAAGATTTTGAGATCATTTCCCTTGAAAAAATAGAAAAGCAAGGGCCGACCACGCATAATACATCCGACAGCCGCATTAAACAAATCCACGATGCTGTGGTTTTAGGCATCCGTGACTATTTTGAAAAAAGCGGTTTCGAAAAAGCGCTACTGGGCCTCAGCGGCGGTATAGATTCTGCGCTGGTAGCCGCATTAGCATGTGAAGCGCTTGGTGCCAAAAATGTGCACGGACTTTTAATGCCTTCAGAGTTTTCATCAGAACATTCTGTAAGCGATGCTGAAAAACTGGCTATAAATCTGGGTATGCCACATCAGACCCTGGCCATAAAAGATGTTTACAATGCCATAAATAAAAGCCTATCACCCGTATTTCCCAACAATACTTTTGATGTAACAGAAGAAAACATTCAGGCGCGCATAAGAGGTCTATTACTTATGGCCTATTCCAACAAACATGGTAATATGCTGCTTAATACTTCAAATAAAAGTGAAGCAGCAGTAGGGTATTCCACACTTTACGGAGACACAAACGGTGGTTTATCGCCAATTGGAGATGTTTACAAAACAGATGTTTATGCTGTTTCGCGCTACATCAATCGCAACGAGGAAATTATACCTTCAGGGTCAATTGAAAAGCCACCATCTGCAGAGTTAAGACCTGAACAGCAAGATAGCGACAATTTGCCGGATTATGACATACTGGACAGAATGCTATTTGAGTTCATCGAGCGCAAACAATCTGTAGATGATCTTATTGGAATGGGTTTTAAAAAATCAGATGTGCTGAAAGTTACACATCTTGTAAATATACATGAATATAAACGCTACCAGTTTCCACCCATTTTAAGGGTTTCATCTAAGGCTTTTGGCATGGGAAGAAGATATCCTGTTGTAGCAAAATTTTAGTGGCCTATTTTCCGCTAGCCTCGAATATGGTTTTTGTGGTATAAATCATGATCTTGAAATCGACATACAGCGACATGTTTTCGATGTATATAATATCGTATCGAAGTCGCTCGATCATTTGATCTACATTTTCTGCATACCCATATTTAACCTGTCCGAGTGAAGTTATACCCGGCCTGACACGAAGTAGGTGGTAATAATGAGGTGCCCGCTCTACAATTTGATCAATAAAAAACTGCCGCTCCGGTCTTGGACCAACTAATGACATATTTCCAATAATCACATTATAAAACTGTGGAATCTCATCTAAGCGGGTTTTACGCAAGAACCTTCCCACGTTTGTAATTCTGTTATCTTCATGATTAGAAAGTTGCGGTCCGTCTTTCTCCGCATCAACTACCATTGACCGAAATTTGTATATTGTAAAAGGGTTGCCGAAACGGCCTATTCGGGTATGAGAATAAAAAATTGGTCCCTTTGAATTTATTTTAATGGTTATTGCTATACCTAAATACACAGGAATTAACAAAATTATGGCAAATACAGACAACACCACATCGAGGAATCGCTTAACATTTTCCTGCCAGGGAGGCATGAGTTCATGTGTTACTTCTAGCAAAGGAATGCTATACAGGGAGGTTGTTTGTACATAGCCGGTTAAAATATCATAAAGATCTGGTTGCATTAAAGTACGTGTATGCAATAATTCCAACCGGGATATAACTTTCTCGAGTTTGTCTTTTTCCTGATAATCCAATGATATAATAACCTCATCCACCCCGTGTGCCTGAACTATTTTATTTATATCTTCCAGTGAATCCCCAAGTTTAGGTAAATATTCTTCCAACGGATATTTTTCCTGCGGCTCCAAAGGTACAAATCCAATAAACTTGTTTCCTGATGATTTGGGTTTATGGCTCAGTTCTTTTATCAAACCAACGGCTTTCTCCTGAGCCCCGATTATGAGTGTTTTAAAATAAAATTCACCACGCCGTATTTTCCTTATTGTAGAACTGGTTATAACAAGCCTGGGAAGATAGGTTAGAACAAATTGAAAAGAAAAAAGCGTAAAAAACGATGTGTAATAATTTTTATAAGATGTGATATAGTCGTCCAAAATAAGTATGAAAAACAGAATCACTGAACCCACAAGTACCAATTTGAATGTATATGCCAGTTCCTGCAACCGCGACTTCCTTAGCAAGTTTCTGTATTCGCCTGTAAAATAGTACAGGCCTAACCAAAACAAAGGTATTACACTTAAGCCCAAAAAGAAGGTGTCATCATTTCCCAAATGAATCTTTTCAATTGGAAATTTTTCAACATAAACTTTACGATAGCCATAAAACAAGCCCCAGCTAATTGCTGCAGCCACAAAATCGGCTAAAACATATTTAAAGGTGAGTAGCTTTTTGTTCATACATCCAATTAGTAATGAATTAATCTAATATTATCGAGATAAATATGTTTGGTTTCACTTGTGAGGTTATTGCTACCAAACAAAAAGCGGAACTGATTATTTACCACGTTATAATCATCTATAAAGTTGCTTAAATAAATATAAATATGTTCCCACCCGTCTGTGGGATTAAACTGATATATACGTGCCTCTCTGATGCTGCCATCACTCAAATTCTGAATGTGCCAGGCAAATTCAAAATAATGGTCCGTTTTATAAGATAGCTCCAGATAAACATCCCTGTCAGAAGGCAGCGAATATTGCTCAACAGACTGAACTCTAATTGTAGAGTCGGGTTCAATTATAATAAGTCCGGCTGTGGAAGAAGGGGCATCGCTTATAGTATCTGTTTTTATAATAACAGTTTGGGCGGAATCGTAAGGTTCTATTGTTGTAGAGGCCGACTCAAAAATTTCTTCCCAGCGAAAATTAAGTCCCTCACGAAAAGATGTTTCGGGTTCTAAGGTCGTTGTTTTTCCAGGTTCAAGATTAACTTCTGTCTCCCAGTGTTGATAAAAGGGATAAGGACCTCTGGAAACAGCAATACCATTGACTTTAATGCCTGGTACTACTCTTATGTTCGAATTACCCTGCTCTAAAACCGGGAAATGTGCAGGAAGCTCAAATACACCCACTAAATTTTCATTTACATAAACCCAGGCATCTGTAAGCTGTGCATATTCTTCATTTACAGTAATATCCTCAATAGTAAGGTAAGCAGGGATTTCTTCTTCAGGGTTGATGTAATCACAACCCACAAACGATAAAAAAGTTACTACAAACGCAAATTTAGCTATTCTACTCATTATCAAAACAATAATATTAATCGTGCTGTTACAAAAATTTATCTTGCAAAGAAAATAAAAATATCAGCTTAAAACTTTGCTATAGGTAAAAACCTTTTTTCTCGACCGAATCTTTTAGTTTAGCCAATACAGCTACTACAGTATTCAGGCAGTGCAAGTCTCCTTTTACATCACTCTTGTATAACGCATTAAGTTGTTTTTTTAATATATCAGCATCATCGAAATATTGCTTCTCCGGCAAACTTCCCTGCTTAAAATAATTTTGATTATAAATCATAAACTGATTTGTAGTTTCTTTATAATCGCCTGCAAGCACATGCAGATATTTTTCTTGCAGGTTATTCAAATTGGCCGCAATAGCCCTTATTTCATTATTACTGCCGGGCATTATTTGATAGGAAGCATGAATATTGTCACATTCTAAAAAAATACATCCAAACACCAAAAACTGATAAACCTGATTCACCAGATTATTTTTCTGGGCCATATTTGTGAGATGAATGTGCGTCTGTCTGGTTAAATCTTTATTAAAAAAATCGAGCAGACCGTAATACGGCGAAACATTAAATGCAATGCTATTGCCGGCTTCTTCCTGGTAAGCTTTACATTTTTGTATAACAGGTAGAGACATTGGTTTATCAATATCAAGAAAAAGCTTGTTCCCTTTTTTTATGGTATGGTAAAGTAAATTTAAATTTTGTGCAGCTCCCGATTCAATTACAACAATATCATTCAATTGCACAAGATCCTCTACGGTATCAATGGTTTTAAAATTCTCATCTCCTTCTTTGCTTTGCAAAACTGTAAGGTTGCTTTCACCATATGCGTTGATGAATAATGGTGCCCTTTTTTGAATATCCAATTCAGTTCCTATAAAACCAATTTTAATCATAGTTCGGAATATATTTTAGATAAAGGAAACAAGAAAATCGAATCATTCAAAGTTCTAACTAATAGGTTTTAACTTAAGGGCCACAACCCATATCACACAATACCTTCTTTAAGGATATCATGCAAATGTACCATGCCCTCATATTTTCCATCTATCGCTACGGCAAGTTGGGTAATGTTATTCTCCTCCATTAAATTAAAGGCTCTTATAGCCATAGCATCGGGAACAATGGTTTTTGGGTTCTTGCTCATAATATCCTCTGCTGTTGTAGTACTTAAGTCAAGTTTATTCTGTATCATTCTCCTTAAATCGCCATCTGTAATAATCCCAAGCACCTGCATTTTTTTATCTGTCACAACCGCTGCACCAAGGCGTTTTTCAGATATTTCAAGAATCACTTGCTCTACGGGGGTTTCTAATGCAACCATTGGGCGCGGGTTATTTTTATATAAGTCGCTTACACGCATATACAATTTTTTGCCAAGTGCTCCACCCGGATGAAAACGCGCAAAATCTTCTTCACCAAAATCTCTGTATTCAATTAATGCAATAGCCAAAGCATCACCCAAAACCAGCTGAGCGGTGGTACTTGAAGTAGGCGCCAAATTATTGGGGCAGGCTTCTTTTTCGATGGTGCTTTTTAATACATAATCAGCGTTTTTTCCTAAAAAAGAATCTGTATTGCTTACCATGCTAATTAGGGTATTTCCCCTGGACTTTATCAAAGGAACAAGCACCTTAATTTCAGGAGTGTTACCACTTTTAGAAATACACAAAACAGTATCGTGTTGCTGAACAATACCCAAATCTCCGTGAATAGCATCAGCGGCATGCATAAAAATTGCGGGAGTACCTGTAGAATTAAGAGTTGCTACAATTTTATTAGCAATATTGGCACTTTTTCCAATACCCGTAACAATTAGCCGGCCTTTTGAATTAAAAATTAGTTCAACTGTTTTAGCAAAATCCTCATCCAAATAATTTACAAGATTCTTTATAGCAGAAGCTTCATGTTCTATTGACTTTCGGGCAATTTTTAAAATATTCTCGTAGTTACGCTTATGATCATTCATTTTATGCACAGTTTTTGTAAAAGCTTAGCGGGTTTAAGTGTGTAAAATTACTAGATTTTATTACACTCAGGATCAATAAGTCTCTGTTTGTTGATAAAACCTGAAAAATATCACCTGAATAACTGACAAAATAAAAATAAATGTATTGGATTTTTACTAACTTAGTGATAGATTTTAGAAAATATATGCACAAATGAATGGAAAATATAGTACGCTTAGTGCTGAGTTAAAAAAACATTTTGGTTTTAACACTTTTAAGGGAAACCAGGAAGCCATAATAGAAAACCTGCTTGATAATAATGATACATTTGTTTTAATGCCCACAGGTGGTGGAAAATCGCTTTGCTATCAGCTACCGGCACTCTTACAAGAAGGCACTGCCATAGTGATTTCACCCCTTATAGCATTGATGAAAAATCAGGTAGATGCCATGCGCAGTTACGCCGGAAATGATAGTATTGCTCATTTTCTGAATTCTTCGTTGAATAAAACAGAAATGACACGGGTACGTGAAGATGTATTAAACGGCAAAACCCGGCTACTTTATGTGGCTCCTGAATCGCTCACCAAAGAAGAAAATATACTTTTTCTGAAAAAAGCCAAAATACAATTTTATGCAATTGATGAGGCACATTGTATTTCAGAATGGGGCCACGATTTCAGACCTGAATACAGACGAATAAGACCCATCGTTGAAACCATTGGCCGTGCACCTATTATCGCTCTAACTGCCACAGCCACACCAAAAGTTCAACACGATATACAAAAAAACCTTGGTATGCTTGAGGCCAATGTTTACAAGTCTTCATTCCGCAGGCACAATTTATATTACGAGGTACGCCCCAAAAAGAATGTCAATAAACAAATTATAAAGTTCTTAAAAGATAACCAGGAAAAATCCGGTATTATTTATTGCCTGAGCCGCAAAAAGGTTGAAGAACTGGCAGAAACACTTCGCGTAAACGGAATAAAGGCCTTAGCCTACCATGCCGGGATGGATGCAGCCACACGTACCGGGACTCAGGATAAATTTCTCATGGAAGAGATAGATGTCATTGTAGCAACCATAGCTTTTGGAATGGGCATCGACAAACCTGACGTGCGCTTTGTAATACATTACGATATACCCAAAAGCCTCGAAAGCTATTACCAGGAAACCGGACGTGCCGGCCGCGACGGTGGAGAAGGTAAATGCATTGCTTTTTATGCTTATAAAGACATACAGAAGCTGGAGAAATTTATGCAGGGTAAACCTGTAGCAGAACAGGAAATTGGGAATCAACTACTCAATGAAGTGGTAACATATGCAGAGTCCGGTGTTTGCCGCGTACAGCAATTATTGAATTACTTTGGCGAAACCCTTAACGAACCTTGCGGCAATTGCGACAACTGTTTGAACCCAAAAGAAACCTTCGAAGGAAAAGAATACATTGTTCAGATTATTGAAACAATCAAAACCATTAAAGAAAGTTTTAAGGCCGATTACATATCAAAACTCCTTGCCGGAGTTGCCGATTCAGCCATAAAATCATACAAACACCATAAATCGCCACTATTCGGGTCCGGAGGAGACCATGATGCCCGCTTCTGGAATGCCATTATACGGCAAGCCCTGATAAAAAAACTACTGCGTAAAAACATTGAAAACTATGGCTTGCTCACCGTAACAGAAAAAGGCGAAGAGTTCTTAAAAAGCCCATATTCAGTAACCTTGTATAAAGAACATGAGTTCCCTGAAGATGACCAGGAAGATGATATACACACATCAAGTATCAATACTGCATCAGCAGACCCTACCCTGTTTGCTATGTTGAAGGATCTGCGCAAAAAAATCGCCAAACGAAAAGAAATACCACCATTTGTAATTTTCCAGGATCCCTCTCTGCAGGATATGGCTATCCATTATCCGATTAGTATTGAAGAAATGCAAAACATGACTGGTGTCGGGCAGGGCAAAGCCAAAAGATACGGGCGTGAATTTGTAGAACTGATTAAAAAATACGTGGAGGAAAACGAAATTGAGCGCCCTGAAGATATGGTGGTCAAATCGGTTGTTAATAAATCTGGGCTGAAAGTGTACATTATTCAATCTATCGACCGTAAAATACCGCTGGACGATATTGCCTCTGCCAAAGGCATGGAGATGGATGATCTGCTTAAAGAAATTGAAGCCATTGTATATTCTGGAACCCGCCTGAATATAGGTTATTACATAGATCAGGTTGTGGATGAAGAAAAGCAGGAAGACGTATATGCCTACTTCATGGAAGAAGCAGATAATGAGTCACTTGAAGATGCATTGCAAGAACTGGGAGAAGAAGATTACTCAGAAGAAGACGTCAGGTTAATGCGTATTAAATTCTTCTCTGAAATGGCTAATTAACAAATTATTCACATTTTCAATGGCAGGCAAATCCTAAATTCGGCCTAAAATTTGTAATTGCTATCCCAAAAAGATACGATTATGCTACGTACATCTAATCCCGCTTTAAGCCAAAAGGTATTTCGAAAATCTGTTGCTGAAAGTGGAGCGCAAACCATGACAATTAACGGAAGTATTCAGAAAACCGGACTGCTGGTGCTTCTTACAATAATTAGTGCTACCTACACCTGGAGTAAATTTAATATTGCCCCGGAAATAGCTCAGGGCTGGATGATTGGTGGTGCTATTGGTGGTTTTATCGCAGCCATGGTTATCGTTTTCAAACGTAATCTTGCTAAATACGTAGCCCCAATTTATGCAGTGCTGGAAGGTCTGTTTTTAGGTGCCATATCAGCCTATTTTAATGCCATGTTTCCGGAGGAAGGAATTGTAATGCGCGCCGTTGCTTTAACATTTGGTGTGCTGTTTGCCATGCTTATGCTTTACAGAGCCGGGATTATAAAAGCCACAAAAAAATTCAGAGCAGGAGTTATGGCTGCCACAGGCGGCGTAGCACTCGTGTATTTTATTACTATTGTAGCCAACATGTTCGGCGCCAACCTTAATTTTATGTATGAATCGAGCCTGCTTGGAATTGGAATTTCGCTGGTTATTGTAGTCATTGCAGCTTTAAACCTGATACTCGATTTCGATTTTATCGAAAAAGGAAGTCAGGCAGGGTTAGACAAAAACATGGAATGGTATGCAGCTTTCGGACTTATGGTTACCCTTGTGTGGCTTTACATTGAAATTTTAAGATTACTGGCCCTCTTTGCAGGGAGAGACTAAATATTCAACACCTAAACTTAAAGCCCGGTATTGCCGGGCTTTTTTTTGGTTCTCCTGTATGCAAAAACTCAATCAAACAAAACAAACCTCGCGTGGTTAAACATTTGTTTGCTTTTTGCAAAATAAACCCATACAACTAATCATTACAATCATGATTGTTTCAGGTAAAAGGCCGATAAAAGTAACAGCAAAGGGATAGAAATTAAAAAATCAGTAGTTTCTGCAAAACAAAATCTATTTTGTGTCATCCATTGAATCATCTGTTTTGCGAAAATAGACTCTGAAAAGCAAAAATAACAAATAAGCAGCGGGAACCCCAATCATAGCACTTCCTGCATATTCAATTGTTGGGTTACCGTTATGAATCATTCCAAAACCTAAAACCATTAAAACAATGGATACTACTACTAATTTAACTTTCATCTTTTAAGCTTTTCTTTGCCAGTAACCCATAAAAAAACAAAAAGTTTATCTGAAAATCTGTTTTTGATTAAAAAATTTGGACGTAAGGAATGAGATTTGTAATAGAAACAAAAAGACCCTTTTATGCTTAATTATATAACTACATTTTTTATTGAGTTATGGCACCTAACCCTGGAGATGGCTCCATACCTCATGTTAGGTTTTCTTTTTGCAGGAATGCTTCACGTGTGGTTTCCACAACATAAAGTGAACCGTTTTATGGGAAAACATAATTTGCGTTCAGTATTTAATGCTTCGCTCATTGGTGTACCCCTCCCCCTTTGCAGTTGTGGTGTAATTCCGGCAGGTATCTCATTTTATAAAAACGGAGCATCGAAAGGGTCGGCTATTAGTTTTATGACCTCAACACCACAAACCGGCGTAGACTCCATACTGGTAACCTGGTCGATGCTTGGATTACCACTGGCACTCATCAGACCTATAATTGCTATGATTACAGGTGTGTTTGGCGGATGGTGGGTGAATAAAGGCGAAAAACAAAAAATCATTAGTAAACCATTAGATAACGAAAACACACAGCACATCAAAGGCAATAAAATAATTGCCATGTTACGCTACGCCTTTATCGACTTTATGGGTGACATAGTGAAATGGCTGGCGCTTGGCCTGTTGCTGGCAGCCTTAATTGCCGTTATTGTCCCCGACAACTTTTTTAGTCAGCACATGACTAATCCGGCCTACGAGTATCTGTTTGTGATACTGGCCTCTATACCACTTTACGTGTGTGCAACAGCCTCGGTACCTATTGCAGCAGTTCTGATTCTGAAAGGCATTTCACCGGGTGCAGCACTGGTATTCCTGATGGCCGGTCCGGCAACCAACGCAGCTACCATTACCGTAATAGCCCAGTCGCTGGGCAAAATCACTTTTATCAAATACCTTATTACCATTGTTGTTGGTGCCATTGCATCGGGATTAATTATTGACTACCTGCTGCCATCATCCTGGTTTGTCATTGAGAAAAGCATGAATACACATGAACATGGCATATTGCCCGAATGGCTTATATGGTCCTCAGCTATTATTCTAACCCTCTTAATTCTTTATCATCTTATGAAAATACTTGGAAATTTATTTAGCAAAGAAAGCTTCAAAACCCGCGAGGTAAAAGCCGGAGAAAAATTAGACAATCCAAATGTTTACGTACAGGGCATGGATTGTAAACATTGTAAAATGAACATTGAAAAACACCTTAAGCAAATAGAGGGTGTAGAAGCTGCTGAAGCAAACGAAAAAACCGGATATGTAAGTATCCAGGGAGAACAGGTCGATATTGATAAAGTACAACAGCAAGTTAAAGATTTGGGCTACAAACTTGCCGGCATTATAGAATCCTGAACAACAACCTCATACTAAATGGTCTGCTCCTATTTGCATAAAATGAGCAGACTTCATTTTTTAACAGAAGCCTGAAATTTCTTCTGATATCCGGGGTAACATTGTATATTTACAGGCACGAAATTCAACATGCAAAAATTGCTTGCATGTATTGATTCGTAGTTTAGTTACCCTAAATCAAAAGTATGAAACAATTTCTTGTTATTCCCCTTTTACTGATTGCAACGTCTGCTTTAGCACAGACTCAAATTGAGCCCTTTGCACAGTCTATTACCCGCGAAAACCTAAAAAACCACATTTATACACTGGCATCAGACACCTTGCAGGGCCGCGAGACAGGTAAGCCGGGTCAGAAAAAGGCGGCCAAATATATTGCCGCTCATTTCCGCAATTATGGATTGGACAGCCTCCATTTTCAAGGATATTTTCAGCCGTTCAATCTGTATAAATACGACTATGGAGCTGTCAATATCATGGCAGAAAACACCGGTAAATTTGCAGATAAACTGCCATACATTACTTTTTTCGGCACCCGTTTATTTACGCAGGAAATGGACTTCAGGGACACACTCCATTTCAAATATATGGGTTATGGAAACGATTACAACAAATCTGACTTAAGCGACTCTGTAGTGGTACTGCTGTTAGATGAAAACCTGGGGGAAACCTACAAGCGCGTAAAACAGATAGCCTCAGGTACCAAAGCAAAATATTTTTTGATTTTTTTTCCCAAAACAGGCCTCTTTAGATATGACCCGGAACGGTTCCCACTGGCTGAGATTGATGGAAGTGACAGACTCAAAGCAATGACCTATAAGCTTAAAGAACCCTTTTTGGGAAAACATTTAGCTAAATACAGCAGCTATGTTGATTCAATACAGAATTTTGTACAAACTAAAGATACCATTGTAATGGCTTTTGCCAATCCATGGGAAACCAAAAGGCTGTTGGGTCTGAAATTTAAAGACCTGAAAAAACTGGAGAGAAAAGTTGCCAAAGGCAAAGCCTCCAGAAACATTGAGTTAAAAAACGATACCGCCATCTGTTATATCAACAATAAAAACTATAAACTGGATACCCTTAAGACAGAAAACGTGCTGGCATATATTGAAGGGTCAAACAAAAAAGACGAAGTTATTGTGGTTTCTGCCCACTACGACCATTTGGGCAAAAGAGGAAAAAATATTTATTACGGCGCAGACGATAATGCCTCGGGCACCGCAGCTATCATGGAAATGGCGCGTGCATTTCAAGAGGCAGCATACCAGGGCATAAAACCCAGCAGAAGTATCGTTTTTGTTGCTTTGTCGGCTGAAGAAGTAGGGTTACGCGGGTCTGATTATTTTGTGAGCAACAGCCCTGTACCCTTAAAAAACATTGTGCTCAATTTAAACCTTGACATGGTTGGGCGCAACAGAAACAATGAAGATAAATACAGCCAAACTGCATATATTATCGCCAATGGCAAGCGAGACGGTATGTTTAAAAGAACAGCCAGAAAAATTGCCCGAAAAAACGATAGTTTAAAGCTTTCATCGCATCCGGGGTTGAGCGAAAGAATGACCTGGTCATTTTCTTCAGACCATTTCAGGTTTAAACGAAAAAATATCCCCATTGCCTGTTTTTTTACCGGCCTACATCCAGATTATCATTCAAAGAGAGATACACCCGATAAAATAAATTATGCAAAACTTACTGAAATAACCCGCGTTGGGTACAAAATGCTCTGGAATGTGGCCAATTCAGACAAAAACCTAAAAGTTAAAGTTAAACACCCTAAAAAACAAAACTTCATTGAAAAAATGTTTGATTAACCCGCGCTGGCCAATGCCTATTCTCCCCAACGAAAAGTATTTTGCTCCAGCCCTGCTAAATCAATAATCCTGTCGATAACTGTGTCGGCCAGTTCATTCAAGTCGCCGGGTTTATTATAAAATGATGGCGATGCCGGGCAAATTATACCGCCTGATAAGGTGATAGTTTCCATATTGCGAATATGAATCAGGTTGTAAGGCGCCTCGCGTGGCACTATAATCAGCTTTCGGCGCTCTTTAAGTATTACATCAGCGGCACGGCTTATCAAATCATCCGACACCCCATTGGCTATGCGGCCTATCATGCCCATAGAAGCCGGAACAATTATCATGGTGTCTACAGCACCGGAGCCGGAAGCCATGGGTGCATAAAAATCATTATTTGCATACCACTTTAAATCCGCTTCTTCCGGCAAAGGTTTGCCCAACTCCTCTTTCCAGATTTGCTTTGCATTATCACTGAAAATAATTGATAGCTGGTCAAGCTGGTTACTCAAAATTTTTAGTTTCCTCAATAGCCGCTCTGCATAGATAGCCCCGCTTGCGCCACTTACTGCAACTGTAATATTTCTTTTTGGTGTAGTATCCATTAATTTTCAGTTTAAAAAAACCAGCACAAAATCCTAAAAATCCAACAATCGGTTAGACAAAAAGGTTCTCAGGCCAAAAAACACCCACGTATTTTCGCTATCCCTCATATTATTGCGCTCTATTCGTAAAGCAGCTCCGGCATAAACACGCATGTCTGTTCTCGGGTTCAACAAATAGGAAATCTGCATATGACCGTAGGCAAGTTCGTTAATTAAACTGAGTGTGGCCTCCTGGAGCTGTTCATTAATTTCTTGTTGAGATACAAAAATGTCAGCACCCGAAATATTATTTTGGGTTTTTGTATCAGACCGGGCCAAATTACCCTGCAGTTCCACCTCAAAATCTTTGATTGAATAGGCCAAAGTAGCCACAAGCTCATTAAAACCAGCGCCCATGGGGTGAGCAAGGGCTTGTCTGGTATGGGTATAGTTCTGTGAAGTCTGCAAATGTCCATACGCAAAAGGCGCCACACTATTGAATTCCATCTGCCCATAAAAATTCTTAATCCCCAATGCATTGAACCATTTTCCGCCAACTTGAAATCCATACCGGGGGTCTTGCTCTGTAATTTTGTCGGAAGCAGGCTTAGCTGTTGCATCAAGCATATACTGGCCATAAAACTGCAAACCTTTGGGTAAAGTAATTTTCCAGGTAGCTCCCAAAAGCATGTTGTTTTTACTATTTAAACCATATTCAGCCGTACGCGAAAAAATCAGCGGGTTGGCATAATTGGGTTTAAAACCTTCATAGCCCGTAGAATCTTCTGGATGATACACAACAGATTCAAATAAGCCAAGTTGTAGCCACCTTGCAGCATTCCAACTGAAGTAATGCATTTGATAACGTTTCTTGCGATAACCGCTTTCGGCATCATGCGGCAAGTCGAAATCCATCAATTCAGCAAACAAACTTGTATATTGAATGGGACCAATTGTCAACATGGCCTTAAAAAAAGGATAACTGTAGCTGTTGTCGCTCAGTAAAAGGGAGCGATGTCCATCTCCGATAAAATGTTTTCCCTGACCAAATTGAAGATTAAGCTGTGGCATAGCATTCCAGGAAAGTACTCCCTCTGCCATGCTGTAATCATAGCCTTCAGGGCTCAACTGGCTCAGAGGAATCTCGTAGGGTTTGTATTTGGCCGCATGGGGAATAACTTCTCGCGCCTGAATCATTTCTGTAACATAAGGTTGAAAAGCCACCTGATTTTCATAAAGCACAGAGTGAAAACTCACATCTTGTCCAACACGACCTGCTACCAAAAATCCGCGTGTGTTGCGATAAAGTAACTCATCCACATCCCGGTTACGGCTCAATTCAAAACCCAGCACAGGGTCTATGGTAATACGAAAATCTTCTTTGTCTACCATCACCAGATTTTCATAGCGCAGTTTGCGCATAAACCAATTTTCACCTTTTCCCTCGCGGGTATATGTTTTACGAAATAACCGGCTGGTATCAGCAATTACAAAGGGTTTTATGGCAGTGTGATAGTTGCTGTCCGCCGTGTTCATCAATTTTGTAATGTCGCGGGTGCGAAAGCGGTGCAATGGCAGAAGATGCTGTGCACTCAACCCTGTGCCCATAAATAAAAGCAACAAAATGATGAGCGAAATTTTCTTCATCAGAATCCAATATTAAATTGCATAGAAATGGTTTGCTGAGCACCATGGAAATAGGCCGGAGTAAACAAATCCAGGTAATATTGCGCATCATGCTCATCTGTGTCGAAGCCTTTGATATTGCTATCTGTATAAATTAATTTCAAATACATATTTTGCCATACTTCGTAGCTGGCTGTCAATTGAAATGTTTTATTCTGCCAGGTTTTATCCTGCAGCACAAGGAACTCATCCACCCGGGTTTCTCCGCTTGGGTTGTAGGCATATTCACTGGCATGGAAAGCCTGCCAATAAGCCATTTTCACCCTTAATTTGGGTAAAAACCTAAATGTAACAGCCCCATAATGCTCCTGCGAGTTATCATTGAGATAATGGCCCAAACCAAACTCATTGGTAGCATAAGTAGTAGTTTTTATGCGATGTTTATAGGTTAAAGGGTAAGTTTGAGTAAACTCATAGCTAAGTGAAACATTGGCGAAAGGCCAATTTTGCAGACTTGCACCTCCCTTCCACGAAAAGAAATTATGCCGTTCCTCATCACCCACGCGGGTAATAGAAAATTCATCGACAAACAGGGAGCCGTATAAATGCAGGTGCTTTATCTGGCGTATGCTGGCATTAAAAAATAATTGCGAGTTTTGATTTTGTATTTTATGATTTAAAGTATGGTCAATGGATTTATAAAACAAGAATGGAATCATATAAGCCGGGTGTGCGCCACCCATATCGCTGTAGATGATAGCATTACCAACCGAAAAACTTGTATTTCGAAATGGATGCAGCGTATAAATGTTGGCAGCAATATTTTTAGGTCTGAATACCTGACGGCTTTCCCCGTACTGGCTCGTATAAGACAGTGTGCTGTCAACCACCTCAGAAACCAACCACCCGTGCAGGTAATCGAATTCAAACCATTTTACCGGTTTCAGATGCAACTTAATCATGGCGAACGAGGGCGCCCTGGAATCTAAAATATTGGGGCCATGCTGATGGTCGCCCCATTGTACATGATCTTTGGAGAGCTCAACGTGTCCCCATTTCCAGGCAAAAGATATTCCACCCCGCATTTCGGAATAATCGCCGCCGGGCCGGCCTCCATTGCCAATTTTATAATTGCCTCCATCTTGTCTTGTAAAGTTGCCCGGCCGGGCCAGTATTTCGCTTATGCTATTGTCTCTGAGTGAAGCCCA
This sequence comes from Salinivirga sp., assembly GCF_055145285.1. Taxonomy (NCBI): domain Bacteria; kingdom Pseudomonadati; phylum Bacteroidota; class Bacteroidia; order Bacteroidales; family Salinivirgaceae; genus Salinivirga; species Salinivirga sp. Next base: position 20,772 of record NZ_JBSRDC010000066.1, read on the forward strand.
GGCCCCGAGATGCTCGCCTACGGAAAAACTGGCCTCTGCGCCGCCCCAGTAATGATCTACGATTCCATTGTCGTTGCTTCGGTACCGGTAACCCCATATGGGACGCACCTTTGCCGTAAAGGTGCTATCGCGGTAAACAAAACCCAGATGGGTACTACTTATTGCAGCATGATTGCTGTATTTTTTTAGCAGATTTACTTTTTCGTCCAAATAAGGGTTGGCTGCACCATTATTCCACAGCGTATAGGCATCAAGGTAAAAACTCAGTTCCTTTCTTTGCCTCATATTGAGCAAAGAATCTGCTTTTTGTGCTTGCGCCAGCTTACGATAAATTAGTTGTTTGGTGTACGGTTTTACAGCACTATGAATAGTAATTATTTTTTCTGTGGCGAGCTCATCCAAAAAACTATAAATAGCTTCATTACTCACATGTTCAGGAATTGCCTGTCCGGGAGATAAAATGTGTGGGAGTAAAAACCCCATTACTAACAAAACTCTTTTAAATTGAATGCTTAAAGCCATGCACGTGCATTTATGGTACTGTACGAAGGTAAAAAAAGTTTTGATAAATAGCTTAAAGCATAATCTGAGGTTGTATAGATAAACTGTTTGATAAATAACCGAACAAACAAACCAAAAGCAGATTTAAGATTCTGATTAAATGATAATTGAAGAATCCCTTATTTCAAACTCAGGCAACATTTAGTATTCTTGTATAATTTGCACCAACAATTTAACACCGGTTTCTAATGCTGTGGCATTGGGTAAAAATTCAGGTGTATGTAAGCCAGGGCTTCTTCCATTTGAATCGGCTACGCCCAGCCTGAAATATGCAGATGGAATCAGTTGAGCATAATAGCCAAAATCATCGGTGGTCATACGCAAGGGCAGGGAATGTACTTTTCTATTGCCCAGTAAATTAATGGCAATGTCCTGCAGCTTAGGGGTTACAGCCTCATTATTTTTGATAGCCGGATATCCGGGGCGCACCACCGTTTCAGCATCTGCGCCCGCGGCTGTAGCGGTATTTTCAACAATTTTTTTTATGTTTTTTAAAGCTTTTTTGCGCCAACTTTCGTCCATAGTGCGAAAAGTGCCTTCCAGCAACACCTCACGGGGAATAATATTCATCACACTTTCGGCACATATATTTCCAAACGTGAGCACAGATGGAATCTCGGTGGGGATAAAACGCGATTGAATTTGTTGCAGCGCCACAAGTACCTGTCCGGCTGTAAGAACAGTATCAACTGTTTTATGTGGCATGGCGGCATGGCCTCCCGGACCTTTAATATGTACATCGATCTCATCGCCTGAAGCCATGTATGGTCCGGATCTAAAACCTGCTTCCCCGGCTTTCAGGTCAGGGAACGAATGCATAGCCAGCATTACATCGGGTTTGTGTTCTTTAAAAAAATCAGAAGCAATCACATCCTTTGCGCCGCCGGGAATTTTTTCCTCGGCATGCTGAAAAACGACGAGTATGTTGTGCTTTAAATCTGATGTATGTGCAGCGAGCAATTTTGCCGCACCTAAAGCACAGGCCATATGTAAATCGTGCCCGCAGGCATGCATGGCTCCTGCATTTTTTGAGGCATATTTCACGCCTGTTTGCTCATGTAGCGGCAAAGCATCCAGTTCAGCTCTCAACCCGATGGTGCTTTTTGCATTTGGAACAGATAAAAAACCCATCACGGCATTTTGTGGAATCTGATGTACCTGAAGTCCCATCTCCTGCAGGCGCGCAAAAACGTAGCTAGCTGTTTCTTTTTCCTGAAAGGAGAACTCAGGGTGCGCATGTAAATGCTCATACCAGGAACGAATCTCAGGTAATTGGTCGGCAATCAGGGCTTGACTAATCATCTTTTTTTGTTTTTATATTGCAAGTTACAAAGAAAGAAACAATAATGCAGTGATTCAGGATTTAAAAATCATCCGGTAAGCCACATATAGTAACATCACCCCGAAAATCTTTTTTAATATTTTATCAGGCAATTGTACAGAAATCATACTACCTATCCAGGCACCAACCACAAAGGCAACCATAAGCAATAATGCATATTTTACGTTGACATAGCCAGCCTTATAATAATTCCAGGCGGCTAACAGACCAATAGGCGGCAACATAAAAACCAGTGCAGTTCCCTGCGCCTGATGCTGAGAGAAACCCATGATGAAAATCAGCGCAGGTATGACAACAACGCCGCCACCCACACCCATCATGCCTCCCACAAAACCTGCCAGGAGGCCTACAATCAGAAGCAATAAAATTTCGTTCATCCGCATTGTGTTTTCAGTTTACATTTGGTTATTTAAACTATTAGTAAATTATCATAGTTTTGTTTACATCTTCGCACCCCCTTAAAAGTCAAGGTTGATGGAAAAATAAAATTGCCGGTCAAGAATTTTTTTATTTTCTATTCCCCAGGCCCAGTCGAGCCGAAGGTAATATCCGAAAAGCCGTGTACGGAAGCCAAAGCCGTACCCTGCCACCAAAGGATCGCGTCTTTTATCGATGCGGACACTAACCGGACCATTTTCAACATAATCATAACGATAAAAATTGTCGGTGTTGGTAATATCCCAACCGTACCAGGCACTTCCCACATCCACGAAGCCGGCTATCATAAAATTATCAAGCAAATCGTTGTTCAGGGGGCGGTTAAAAATATACTTGATTACCGGCCAACGGAGCTCTGAATTAATCAATGCGAAGCTATTTCCATTTCTGATGTTTTGCTGAAAGCCCCGCATATTGGTAGCAACAGTCTGAAACGCCCAGTTTTTACTTTTATCAACAGGTATTGTTTGGTCAAAATATCCATTACCGGTCACAGACATCCAGTTGTCTACGCCTCCGAGATAATAAATCAAAAGTGCATTCCCAAAACTGGATGATGCCGCAAACCTGTTGGCCCAGATCAACTGACGATGAATTTGAATGTAATGGCGCACATCTGTCCCCACCACAAACATGTGGCTGCCTGTATTTTGCTCTAACCTTGAATATTGTTCAAAAAATACTTTTGCACGGGTTCCACTGTATAAATTTAAGCCAAGGTTACGGGTGTTATCATAAACATATTCGGCCAGGGCACCGCCCCATAATCTGTAGTCATCGGGTTTACCAAGTGTTTCGTTATTAATAGCCGGATACACAATTTGGTCAAGGCGTAATTTTCCGGTCAACCGCACAGATGAAACCTGCGAAAACGGATATTTGAGCACCAACATGGTTTGATAAGTATAAGAGCGCTTCAGCTCATTATTCGAATACTCTTCACTGCCCATCCGATGCAGAATTAATTGTTTATCGAGCCGCGATTTAAGATTTTCTATACTGATAAGATACTCGTTTCCGGTAAAATTAGCGGCTAACCGGAATCCTGCGGTCAATTTATAGTCTTCAAACAAATCGGCAGCCCCAAATTTGGTCAATACGTTAAACCCGGGATTAAAAAATACGGCGCCACCGGTATAGACCTGATAACTATGATTAAGTTGACTGAAATCGATCTGATTAACGGTATAATTGGTATAAAAAGTTGTGAAATAGAGTTTACGTTTCAAAACCCACAAACTATCCTCATCAAAAGCCGGCCACCGGGCTTTTTTACGCACCTTTTTTTCAAACTCAAAAACATAATTATTGATATCAATCAGGCTGTCACTTCGTTTTTGCTCTGCTCGCAGGCGCTCAAGTTGCTTATTATAAAACCTCCGGCGTGTTGAGAAAAAGGCCTTCTGCTCTGTGGTTTCTAATGGTTTCTGCAAAGATTTTGTTTCGTATGGCTTTTTAAGGAGGTGATACCGCTTATTAAAATAATGAACATCGGCAAAGCGTGTTTTTTGTGAATTAATATCATGATCCGAAAGGCCATATTTAAGATTGGTTATAGCTTCGTGGTTGGTGAAAAAACGGTAATGAATAGCTGTATCAACAAACTGAATGGCACTATCATAAGCAGCCTTATACCTGTTTTGAACTCCGTTCTGATCGCTTAAATACAAATAATTGTCTTCCGAAAGCACCAGTGGTTTTGTTTGATTTCCTACTGAAGTAACAATTTCTACGGGTTCAAAAGCCCCTGTGCCGGTCATATACAAATCTGAATGACCTTGCAGTGTATCGCCTGAAGGCATATTACGATTGCTACTGAATATAATATTGCCCTCCGGAGTAAACCTCGGATTAAAATCATCGGGCAGGTCGTCAGAAATGCGCTCTTGCTCATTCGAAGCAAGTTTAAGTATAAACAAATCGGTTTTGCCGTCCTGAATGCCGGAAAAAACTATTTGGGTGCCCGCTTCATTGAAGTCATAATCTAACAATCGATTAATGTACTGTATATTGCGTGCATTAATCTCCTCTGTCTGTAAATCATAAAAGCAAAACTTAATTTGTTGCTGATGCTCATAGACCCAGGTCAGCACATCTAATTTGGGATGCCAGCGCACTACGGGATATTTCACATCAACCTTTTGGGGTAACCTGTGGCCATAGCGGAAAATTTTTTGCTTTTTGCCGGTCGTTACATTTTGAATGAAAATCTTCACTTTACCTGTCTCATTTCTGCTCCAGGCAAAAAAGCGGCCATCTGGCGAAAATACTAAATTTTGGTAGCGTGCATCTTTTTTGGTGCGTTGTCTGATTTTGCTCGCTTCGGATGCGGGTAATGCTCCACCTTCCTGTTCATACCGGTAGGTTGAATATTCGGCCCACTCACGCATCAAATACCGAAAAGGCACTCCGGTGACAAAAACAATGGCATTGTTGATGTTTTTACTCACTCTCGACAAATACATGATATCTCTCAGAGCTTGCTCTCCGTGGTTCATTGCCACGTATGTCCAAAAAGAAAATCCGGCAAGCTCCGCATCTTTCCCAGTAAGCCATTGCATTTTGCGGTATTTGCCATTAACTAGTCCATCTTTAATTTTTTGTTGCTCTTCCGCATCAAACGCATTTCCGTAATAGGCCACCAAACCTTTCAGGAACCATTCCGGATAAGATATTAGAGCCGAATTGGCCAGCCGATCTGAGAAACGACTACCCACCAGGATTTCATTAATCAACAGCTCCGATGAGGCACGGCGAATCTGTCGATCCATATGTTTGTGGCTGCCATAATTATAAATCATCACCTTATTGTTAGCTATCGTAGTGGTGCCGCCAATATTGTACTGGTTATTTCCTGAAATTAAGCCAATATTGCTTTGCCTGAAATCCAATAAGTCGTTGTAAACAATGAAGTTTATTTGTCCATCGAGGCGGTAGTCGAGCCGGTATTCCATTTCAGTGAGGATATCTCGCGCCCGCAGCCCCACATAGCGGGCTGTATTATCTCCACTCTGATGAAAAAAAACCTTGTATCGCTTAAAGTCGTAATGTTGCCAGTAAAAACTGCGATATTGCACCCGGTTCTTGCCAAAACGCATACGATGACCATTGTAAAACTGGCCATAAATCATAATGGAATTAAGTACCAGTATCAAAAAAATCAGCAATATTTTACCGACACTGTTTTTCACTTTTTCATTCGTTGCCTTAGCATTTCATACATAAGCACTGCAGCAGCATTTGAGACATTTAATGATGCAATTTTTCCCTGTACCGGCAAGGCGGCTTTTACATCCACCATATCCAAAAGCGCATTGCTGATGCCTTTATCTTCCGCCCCCATAATAAGTAGTGCGGGACCATCCAAAGGTTGATTAAAATATAAATCTTCGGTTTTTTCTGTGGCCGCAATCAATTTAAGGCCGCTATCCCTAAGATACGAAGCTGTTTTTTTCAAACTGGCTGTGCGGCACACCGGCATATTGAACAAAGCACCGGCTGATGTTTTTACGGCATCGCCACCTATGCGTACCGACCCTTTTTGAGGTATGATTACACCATGCGCCCCGGCACATTCTGCCGTACGTACCATGGCGCCAAAGTTTCGCACATCGGTCACCTCATCCAGCATCAGAAAAAAGGGATCCTCGCCCTTATCATAAACGTTCATCAGTACATCTTCTATCCGCTGAAAAGGCACAGGCGACATCAAAGCAATAATACCCTGATGGTTTTTACGCGTAATGCGATTCAGCTTGGCATCGGGGACCTGCTGTAACGGTATGCGATGCGTACGCATCATTTCTTTTATGGCATCTACGGTATCGCCGCCCATACCCGTTCGTATGAGTACTTTATCGCAATGCTGGCCACTTTTTATGGCCTCTTCTACCGGCCGTATGCCGAAAATAAAATCACTTTTTTGTTCCATGTTGTTAATATTTATTAATAGAATTTACCTTGCCTCCACCCGTTGATGTGATGCATCAAAAAGCCGTTCATAAGGCTATCATTGCGGTTTAATTGATGCTCACCAAGGGAATCGTTATATGCAAAGGGAATTTTTAGTTTTTCATTTTTTCCAATATAATAAAACCAGTTCTCAGCTGTGTCGGTTATTTGTACTTCATTTGGCAGCCCGGCAAGGGTAATTATTTTACCCATATCGGTTTTCCAGCCCTCCCGATCACTGCTGAATTTTATATTGGCGAGCTGTACCCGGTTATAATAAACCTGAATCAATTGTTTTGCCTTGTCTGCATCAGGAGCCGTCACAAGCCAAAATGTATCTACAGCACGTTTGGGTGGTAACTGGTTGATTTTCTGCCACTCTTTACCATTGACCAAATAGCGGATAGGTCCTAACATTTGCCTTGCTTCCCTGATAGCCGGATAATGAGGTGTGCTAGCCACATAGCGCAATCCGCCTTGTAAAGTACTGTCTTTGTTTATCACGTATGAGCCCGGTTTCGGAAACCGTAAATAATCTTGCACACCTGTCTTTTGAATGGTATCAAATGGCAACGAATCTTTCCGGTTGTATGTAAGGTGAAATACCCAGAGGCTATCTGCTTTTTTGCTGTAGTGAATCCTGACAGAATCATTTTCCGCGGTTATATTTCGCACAAACGGATAGTTTATATCATTAAAATAAGCATAGTATCGCTGTGGATTGGTAGTTTTATCTTTTTGAATGCGCACAACCTCATTACTTTCAAGGCCTGATAATAAATCATGCATTTGCAAATCTACATACCGAACACTATCAGGATGATGCCTGAAACCCAATTGCAGCTGTAAAAAATTGGTTGCAGGTTTTTGCGGATGGGCATATTTTACCGATCCGCTATCGCGAAAAGCGGTGGCGCCGGCAGAATCGACCAGAAAGTATTTAATGGAGATACCTGCTATCTGGTCCTCGCGCCGCTTGAACTCCGGGAAGTTAATATCACTGACCGGGATATGCATAAAAACCACAGACGAATCGGGCGCAACCCGGTGCAGCATCAAAACCGGATGTATATCGGTGTGCCCAGGATTGTATTTGTGCGAAAAATTTCGTTCGCTGATGGGCTGATAATAGGTTTTACAACCGACCAGCAGCATAAAAATAAAGCCGGCCCACAACAAATGTCGACCTGCAATTACACTATGCCTGTTTATCTGATTCTTAATCATTCAATAAAATAGAATTTACTCCTTTTCTTTAAAATTTGAAGGTAGTGTTTTTTTGTGGCTGATGCCCATCTTACGAATCTTTTCAGCACGACTGATTAAATCGCCACGGCCCTCGCTAAGCTGTTTCACCAATTGCTCATGGCTACGCTGTGCACCGTTTATTTTCTGTCCCACATCGTTTACTGATTCCAACAGCCCTACAAATTTATCGTACAATTTACCGGTTTCCCCGGCTACACGCTGGGCAAATTCATTTTGCTTTTCGATTTTCCACAGGTTCGCTACGGTCATCAAAGTAGCCATAAGTGTTGCAGGGGTAACAAGTACAATATGATTTTTCCAGGCCAGATCCTGCAAACTGGTATCGTATTGAAGCGCCACAGATAAAGCATTTTCTACCGGCATAAATAAAAAGATGAATTCAGGTGAATTCAACGAATAACTCTGCTCATAGTTCTTTTGAGCCAATGTACTGATGTGCGATTTTACGGAAATAAGGTGTTCTTGCAGTGCTTTATCGCGCGCTACATCATCTGTGGCGTTAATTAATCTTTCGAAAGCGCTGAGCGACACCTTGGAATCAATAATCAAATGCCGGTTTTCCGGCAAAAACACAACCACATCTGGCCTTATACGACCTGCTTCTGTATTAGATGAAACTTGTGTTTTGTAGGTAATATTTTTTTCCAAACCAGCCTTTTCAAGAATACGCTCCAGCACCATTTCGCCCCAATTGCCTTGCGTTTTAGAGTCGTTTTTTAATGCCCCGGCCAGGTTTTGTGCATCCAGGCTCAACTGTTTATTCAATTCCTGCAATTGTTTGAGCTCAACAGATAAGGTGCTGCGATCTTTCACATCTTTTTCCCGAAAATCGGCAAGTAACTGATTGTACTGCTGCAGCTTATCTTTGAGTGGGCGCACAATCTGGTCTAATGACTCTTTATTGGTCTTATTCAATGCCTGTGTGCTTTGTGTAAAGAGCTCATGGCTCAAATTTTTAAATTCTGTTTTCAGCGTATTCTGCATTTGCACAAAGTCTTTCTCTTTTTGCTGCAGTTGCTCAGAAGCATGCTTTACTGATTCCTGTAACCGTGCTTTTTCAGAAGAAATTATAGTAAAATCTTGCTGCAACCCAGATAACTGTTCCTGCAATTCCTGTGTTCGGGTGCGGTAATATTCAATCTGATTGCCCAACTCCCCATTTTGCAGTTCATATTTATATTTTTGCTCACGATAATTGCGTACTTTTTGCCACAATACTATAACAGCTGCCGTTAAACCTGTTAATAATAAAAGCAATAAAACAACTAAAATTTGATCCATAAAACGATTTTTATATCATAACGATTTACCAAATGTTAATGATTAGCCAAAATTACACAATCTCATGGAAATCGATTGGTAATTGATTAGCTTAGTCGTGCACAGAATAATTATTATTCTACCCCATTTTCAGGCTGATTACAGTTAATAAAAGAAAAAGTGCACTAAATTTGTTACGTCAATTTCGGGAATTTATCCCGTGTATCATAAATACTTATAAAATACGTTTTTTAACTCAGACAAACCCAAATTAGCAATCCGGAATTGAAAGATCGTCAAAAACTTACGAATTGGCAGCGGTTTATGCTCTACCATCGTTTTTTTAGGAGTAGTGGCTTTTATCGCTTTTTTCTGCGCAATTTTTTGCGGGTAGTTATCATTATTGGTGCTATCATTGGGGTTATATTAGGCCTGGAACATTACATTCTGGAAGACCTTCGTGTTGATTTTCTGTACTGGCTGAGCCAGCTGCCTCACGTAGGAGTTTGGGTAGTTTATGCAATTTCAGAAACACTTTTGGGGCTTATTCCACCGGATTTATTTATCATTTGGTCCGCCAAATTCGATAAACCCGTGATGTATCTCTCCCTTTTGGGTGGGATCTCGTATGGTGCGGGTATTTTAAGTTATATTATTGGAAACTATTTCGGCACCAAGAAACGCATAGAGCGCTGGCTGCTCAATAGATATGCAGTTTTTGTAAAAAGATTGAGGCAATGGGGTGGCCTGTTAATTATTGTTGCAGCCCTGCTACCCTTACCCTATTCCACAGTGTGCGTGCTGGCAGGATTAGTCAAATACCCGCTTCCCAAACTGGCGCTTTACGGCCTTTTCAGAATTGTGCGCTTTTATATTTACGCCTCTTTCCTGCTGAAAATTTTCGAGTAATCAGGACCAGATTAATTGTAAAATTTTCACAAGGTTTTGCTCATCCGTTTCATCAAATGCGTTAAGCTGGTCGCTGTCCACATCAAGCACGCCAAGCAAATTGTCTTTGGGGTCGAACAGTGGCACTACCACTTCACTTTTTGAACGGCCATCGCAGGCAATATGCCCGGGAAATTCTTCCACGTTTTTTACCAGTACCGGTTTTCGGGTATTGATGCCTTCCCAGCAAACCCCGGTACCTTTTGCCAGCTGCATGCAAGCAACAGGGCCCTGATACATTTTTACCTGTAAATTACCTTCATTTAAGAAGTAAAACCCGGTCCAGAAATAATAATCCATTTTGTGATGTAAAACAGCAATTATAGTGTTCATGCGCGATTCCGGATTGGCACATGTGGGCATGAGTTGTTCTAACTGTTTATAGATGCGGTCGTATCGGCCCTGTTTCTTTTTAGTATCCATAGTGAAGCTTTAAATTTGGGTTCAATCATACAAAAAAAATTCCAAATATCAGCAAGGCAAAGCACACAAAAGGCCAAAAAGGTATGTCCGAACCAAAAAAACAGCTAACAGATATTTACAATCAATAATTTGGTGAAAGATAAAAACTATTGTACTTTTGCAATCCGCAAATGGTCGGTTGGCCGAGTGGCTAGGCAGCGGTCTGCAAAACCGCGTACGGCGGTTCGAATCCGCCACCGACCTCAAATTATGGCTAGAAACCCTTGACTTTTAGGTGACTAAAGGTTGAGGGTTTCGTTTTTTGGGAAGATGTTGGAAACCCTATTCTTTTAAGAAAAAGCTATAATTATAATCAATTGTTTGCTTGCTTTCTTTGTTTTCAACCCATGCTTTTTCCTGGTGGCTTAATTGAATAATTTCTTGTGTGCTGGTTTTGTAAAATTTGTTTGCTACTGTCTCCAATATCTCCGTTTCTTCCATTGAAAACTCTGGAAAATCACTAGTGGAGTCTGCTTTAGGTTGAAACTGTTCTCCAACATTACCATCTGGAAAAGCATAAGATATTATCTCAATACTATTTTTATTGGCCAGGTATTCGTAAATACTATTAAAATTATTTGGGACAGGCCCCATGTCAATTGCATGATATTTTGTGCCACTTATGGAGTAACCGTATTTCTTATACATGGTAAAATCTGCATAAAACAACAATTTATTCAGCTTTGTTTTAAAGGGTTGCTGGTTTTTTGCAAAGAAGATTACCATCTTCTCAATTTTGCTTAGATCTGTTTCTTTATAGCCTGTTAATGGACTTGGTGAACAATTGCCCAAAAGGTATTTTTCAACATATCTGTTTTGTTTCTCACGTTTCCGCTTTTCTATCAAATTCGAAGCATTTTTCTCAAGTTTTGATTTAAAATTTTCGGGTAAATTATTGTTTGGTCTCGACAGTTTTAATAACTCATGCGGATCTTCAACAAGTTGAATCAGTCTGGCATTTGATAAACCAGGGACTTCTCCCTCTTCGTATTTCCGGTAGCTGTTGGCACCAAATCCTAATATTTCAGACATTTTTATGGCAGAAACTCCGTAATTTTCTCTAATTTTTTTGATTTTATCCGGGAAAGGAATATTATATTTTGTTCTGTATTGATTAATAACCTGGTTATAATTCAAATTGGCGAATAACTCATCTTCAAATAATTCACCTGTGTCCTCACACTTGTATGCATGAAAATTAACGGGAAATGTATCCTTTCGAAATCGCATAGAACGTTGCTCTATATGCTTTTTCATTGGCTTGCCGGTTAATGGACTATTCATTTGGTTATAGTTTTTTTATTGTTTGTAAATGGCTAGATGTAAATCGGGATAGAAAGGCATGATTAATATTTTTAATCATACTTGTGTTATAATGTTTATTTTAACGGATACTTCATTGAATATTCAGCCAAATGAAATGATATACATATCACAGAATTATTTGGCTTTCCTTTACTTATTTTTATGTAAATCTCCTTGTTTTTGATTGTTTTGCCAAAAACCCACATTTCTGGTAATCCATGCATATTCTCCGTTAGCGGACGTTTACTATAATCTTTAGGTTCTAAGGTTTTAATAATTTCTTTTCTTTCATTAGGTGATATTTCCAAATCAAATAAAGCCTGACTGTTTTTACCTCTACTATCAAAGAAAATGATATCAAAAACATCTATTTTACTAACTAAATCATCTAAAAATGTTCTTACTTCTTCTACTGTAATCATGAAATAAATATTATACAATATTAGTGCAAATATACCAAAAATTCAACTTTAAAGTTGAATTTTAAAAAATAGTTAAGATAATTACGTTTTTTCTTCTGATAATGATTGATTTAGCCCCTTATAAATCGGACAATTTATTTGTAGGTTTCAAAAATAAGCATTTTTTTTCATAATATTGCATCAGCAAGGGACGACCGAAGGTGACCTTTTTACCGATGGTTGTTTTGGTGT